>JADZEM010000073.1 GCA_020850535.1 Chloroflexota bacterium | reverse complement strand
GACGACATCAACATGCGATTGCACTGGTAGCAGCATCAGGGCGATGGCATGTTCATTGGTGTCCCCGAAGCATCATGGAACGGGCGGTCGGGGACTGAAGTCCCCGCCTACAGTCACGCCGTCGCTGGGCGACGGACACCGGGAACGGCCGGCACTGGTGCGACTGGCGCGTCGCGCAGCGACTGCAGGATGGTAGGCGGGGCTTTCAAGCCCCGACGCGGCGGCACGACGAGACCATCATGCAATCGCCCTGGCCGTCGTGCAGGCGTTCTTGAATCCGCACAGGCGTTCGGATCATCATGCAGAGGGCCGGTGCGGGCAGGCTGGCCTCCTCGCTGGCGAGCGACCGTATCATGGCGGATACGCCATCATGGCGGATACGCCATCATGGCGGATACGCCGTGTCGCTGTTGCGCCGCGCCCGGCGCCCCAGGTCAGACGGAACAGGACACCCGATGAACCCTCCCCTGTACCCCCCGACAACCCACGGCAGGATCGCGCTGTTCGGCTCCGGCGAGACGGCGCGCGTCGGCCGGCGGGTCCACGAGCTGCTGCTGGCCGCCTACAAGGCCCCGGTGCCAATCGCCGTGATCGAGACG
Source organism: Chloroflexota bacterium (assembly GCA_020850535.1). Taxonomy (NCBI): domain Bacteria; kingdom Bacillati; phylum Chloroflexota; species Chloroflexota bacterium. The sequence goes on along the minus strand of JADZEM010000073.1, from coordinate 37,494 downwards.
CCGGCCGGCTTTCAGCCGAACACCCACACGCTGGCGCTCAAGGTCCAGGCGTTCTTTGAGCACGGCCTCCAGAACTTCAAGCCGCGGATCACCATCGTGCCGGCCCGGCAGCGGGGGGACGGGCCGCATGGGACGGATGAGCCGTCGTTGCTGGGGGGCATCGAGGCGGCATCGTACGTGTTCGCGGGGGCCGGCAGCCCGACCTATGCTGTCAAGCACCTGGCGGGCTCGCGCCTCTGGGCCTGCGTGGAGGAGCAACTGGATCGTGGCGCGACGCTCGCCCTGGCCAGTGCGATGGCGCTGGCCGTCAGCAGGCACACGCTGCCCGTCTACGAGATCTTCAAGGTGGGCGAGGAGCTGACCTGGACGCCCGGCCTGGATCTGTTCGGCGGGTTGGGCCTGGACCTCGCCATCGTGCCGCACTGGAACAACAACGAGGGCGGCGCAGAGCTGGACACGAGCCATTGCTACATGGGCGAAGCCCGCTTCGAGACGCTCCGGGGGATGCTGCCAGCGTCCACGGTGATCCTGGCGATTGACGAGCACACCGCCTGCGTGCTGGATCTCGGGACGGAGCAGGCGCGGGTTCACGGAATGGGATCGGTGCGCGTCCTGCGCGACGCCGAGTGCCACACCTTCGCTGCCGACGAGACGTTCCCGATCTCGCTGCTGCGTAGGTAAGGGGCGATCTCCGGTCGGCGGGCGCTGCAGGGCGGGGGCAGACCCTCGCGCTACGACACGTGTCTCTGAGTGACACCGACGTCGTCTTCCTCCGGGCGAGGGTTGGCCCTGTGGCTGTCCGCCGAGCCGTAGTCGGCCAGCGTCGGCTGCCAGCGGCTCAAGACCGCTGCCACGGATGTGGCCGTCGTCGGCTTCGCGATGATCGGCGTGCGCTGGCCGGGCGGCTCGGCGGACCGGATGGCGATGGTGGCCTCGACGCCGTGTACGATCTCCTGGGAGTGTGTACGTGACTGCGGAGCCGATGTCGAGCGTTCGGGTGGCCGTCGTCGGGGCGGGGCTGGCCGGGTTGGCAGCCGCCCTGACTCTGGCACGGGCTGGCGTCTCGGTGCGGGTGCTCGAAGCGGCGGACCGGGTGGGCGGGCGGGTCCAGACGCTCCGCGCGCCGTTCGACGACGAGCTGTACGCCGAGGCTGGCGGCGAGTTTGTGGATGGCTCGCACCACCTGCTGCACGCCTTCCTGCGGCAGTATGGCCTGGAGCTGCTGCCGATTCCGGACGGTCGGCGACTGACGCGATTTGACGGCGTGATCCGGCCCGGGGATTCGCTGACCGACCTCGGACCCGACGGCGCGGACGCCGAGGAGCGGATCGCCGCCGAGTCCGAGGCGCTGGCCGCGCGCGTCGCCGATCCGCTGTTTCCCTGGGCGTCGGCAGCGGACCTCGACCGGATCTCCGTCGGTGCGTGGCTGGACGGCCTCGGGATCAGCAGGCTGGCGCGCACCTATCAGCAGATCTGGCGCACCGTAGACTACGGTGCTGCCCCAGAGCACATCTCGCTGCTGCAGTACGCGCGCGACGAGCGCCTCTGGCGACAGGAGGCCGAGCTGGCCTCCGGGCGGGTGTACGGCGGGATGGACCGGCTGCCCGCCGCCATGGCCGCCGAGCTGGGCGAGCAGGTCACCCTCTGCGCGACGGTCCTGGCGATCCGTCACGACGCGCACAGCGTCCAGGTCACGTACCAGCATGACGGCCGGCAGCGCGCACTGGCGGCATCGCACGTCGTCATCGCCGCGCCGCCGCCTGCCGTCCGCCGGCTCACGCTCGATCCGCCCCTGCCCGAGCCGCAGCAGGATGCCTACGCCAGCCTGCCCATGGGGCAGGTGACCAAAGTGCTGTTTCAGGTGCGCCGCCGCTTCTGGCAGGATCAGGGCGTCAACGGCCGGGCGTTCACCGATGGGCTGGTGCAGGCCAGCTACGAGACGACAGCCGGCCAACCCGGCAGGCGCGCCATCCTGACCGTCTACACCGGCGACGAGACGGCCGCGCGGCTGGCAGCCATGCCAGCCGACGAACGGCGCGCCGCCTGCCTGCGCGAGTTGGAGACGCTCTACCCCGGCTGCTCGGCTGAGATCGAGCGGGTCGAGACGGCCGCCTGGGTGGTCAACGGCCCGAGCGGAGGCGCGTACTCGCACTTCCGGCCCGGCGACCTCGCGGAGCATGGCCCGTGGCTGGCGGAGCCGTTCGGGCGGCTGCACTTCGCGGGGGAGCACACAGACCAGTGGCAGGCCACGATGAACGGCGCGTTGGCGAGCGGCCAGCGCGCGGCGCGGGAGATCCTGAGCGCGGCGAGCGCCCGCTGATGCCGTGGGTCCGCGCCCGCGCACCGTACGGTGGGCTGGCGCGGCCTGCAAGCTGGGCTGACACGGCCTGTATCGCAGGTGTGGCGCGCTCTGGCGGCTCGGCGCTCGTTTGGACAGGGCGGACACCTCAAAATCTGGCACACAACCCGCGTGTATGGCTGGTCACGGGCGAACAGCGCCCCGTCGGCCGGCCCCCTGGAGCGCAACGATGTCGTCGTTCCCACGACACCCTACCCCTGGCCTCCGTCGCCGCGCCGGTCGCTCGGCCATGCTGCTCGCCGTCCTGCTGACGCTGGCCGTGGCGCTCAGCGGGACGCTTCCAAGCCGCACCCGCCAGGCGCAGGCCCAGCCTGCGGATGGCACGGCAGCCTGGCGGCTGGGCGGCCCCGGCCTGGATGAACCACGCGATCTCGGGGCAGACCGCGACGGCAACACCTACGTGCTCGGCGTGTTCTCGGACACGCTGGACGCCGACCCCGGCCCCGAGGAGCGGCTGCTCACCAGCAACGGCGGGAGCGATGTCTTCCTGGTCAAATACGCCCCTGACGGCAGCGTGCTCTGGGCCTGGAGCATCGGCGGGCCGGGGCAGGACGAGGGATACGCCCTGGCGATGGCCCCGGATGGCGGCGTCTTCATTGCCGGGGGCTTCGTCGGGGCGGTCGACTTCGAGCCGGGCGAGGGTGATGCTGGCATCGACTCCGGCAGCGAGCGCCAGGGCTTCATCGCCCGGTACGGCGCGGATGGCGTGCTGGCCTGGGTCGCTCCGCTCGGGCTGGCCGGCGACGACGCCATCATGTCGCTGGCGCTCGACGCCGGCGGCAACGTGGTCGCGGCCGGCCTCTCGCGCCTGAGCACCGTGCCCGGTCAGCCGTTCCCCGTCTCGCACGGCGACCTGTTCGCCCTGCGCCTTGATGGAGACGGCCGGCTGCTCTGGTCCGCCGTCCTGCCCACGCAGACGGTCGGCGTCCAGCCCGTTGCCGTGGCCGTGACGCCGGCCGGCGAGATGCTGGTGGCTGGGGCGTACACTGGCACGGTGCGGGTAGCGCTCGGCGCGGGGCTGGTCAATGCGACCAGCGCCGGCGGCTCCGATATCCTGCTGCTCAAGCTGACGCCAGCCGGCGGGTTGATCTGGGCGCGCAGCATCGGCGGGCCGGCCGACGACGCGCCCGGCCCGAAGGGGCTGGCCGTCGATGCTGATGGGAACGTGGCCCTGGTGGGCACGTTCGGCGGCGTGGTGGATCTCAACGCTGACGGGGCGTTCTTGCTGGAGAGCCAGGGGCTGAGCGACATCCTGGCGGCGTCGCTGGATGCTGGCGGCGTCCTCCGCTGGGCCAGCAGCCTGGGCGGCCCCGGGCCAGATGGCGGCGTCGGCGTGGCGGTGGACGGGGCGCGGTACGTCTACCTGACGGGCTGGTTCACCGGCACGATCTCGCCGCCGGCCGGCCAGCGTGGCGGCCCGTTGTCGGCCCAGGGGCAGGGTGGAGCCTCCGATGCGCTGGTGGCCAAGCTGACGCCGTCGGGCCAGCCGGCCTGGATGCGGGGCTTCGGCGGGCGGGTCACGGGAGCCGAGCGGTCGAGCACCGCGATGGCGACAGTCGTCGGGCCGCAGGGCGACATCCGCCTGGCCGGGCGCTTCTTCGGCGCGGATGTGGACTTCGACCCCGGGCCGAGCGCCCTCACGCTGAGCAGCGAGGGCCAGTCCGACCTGTTCGTCGTCGATCTCGGCGCGGACGGACTGTCGCGGCGCATGCCGTAGTGCCAGGAGGATACGCCGTCCTGCCGGGATCAGAAACGCCGTCCCGCCTGCGCTTGCTCGGGGTGGATGGCTGCCGGGCGGGCTGGGTTGTGGCCGACGTGTGCCTGACACCCGCCGTGCCCCTGCCGTTGCCGTTGCCGACGCCCGCGTTTCGCATCGTGCCGGCGTTTGCTGCGCTCCTGACAGCATCGGCCGACGAGACCGCGCTGGTCGCCATCGACATCCCCATCGGCCTGCCCTCGGGCCGCCCGCGCGACGATGGCCGCCGCCGCGCCGACGAGGCCGCCCGCGCCTTCCTGGGCGGCCGACGCGGGTCCAGCGTCTTCTCGGCTCCCTGCCGGCGGACCCTCGATGCCACGGAGTACCGCGCGGCCTGCGCCTCGGAGTTGGCCGCGCGCGGCGCGCAACTGTCGCAGCAGGCGTTCCGGATCATCCCGAAGATCCGTGAGGTGGACCGGGCCATCCTGCCGGCACACCAGGGGCCGCCCGGCCGCGCCGGCGCCGTCGCCGTGCGGGAGGCGCACCCGGAGTCCGTGTTCGCCGCGCTGCAGGGCTGCGGCGCGGCGGGACGGGGGCTGGCGCACCCGAAACGCACCCCAGCCGGTGAGACCGTGCGGCTGGAGCTGCTGAGGCCGCTGGCCGGAGCGCTCGACCTCAGCGCGATCCGGGCCGGGCTGATCGCGCAGCACCGGGCGCAGGCTGAGGGCGGGGGCGAGCGGTCGCGCGGCCCCGTCGTCGGGCGAGACGACATTGTGGATGCTGTCGCCTGCCTGGTGGCCGCGTATCGGGTGACGGCCGGCCTGGCCCTCGTCTTGCCCGCCGGTCCACCAGCGTTTGACGAGCGCGGCCTTCGCATGGAGATCGTCGCCTGACGGTCGGCGGGGTGTGCCGCAGCGGTCGGGCGCATCCGCTCCTGATGCCGATGCCGATGCCGATCCTGAAACGCGGCACGCGGCGACTGGCTGTGCCATCATGCGGCCACCCGAAGCGCTCATGCGGCCACCTGGGAGGGATGAGATGACAAATGATCCGGAGGTCAACCGCTGTTTGCGCCTGATTCGCGAGCTGCTGGACGGTCTGCGTGCCGAGCTTGCCGCCCTGCCGCCCGAGGGCTGGGCCGTCGAGACGAACTGCGCGCCCTGGCTGGTGCGAGACCTCGTGGCCCACATCGTCGTGAGTGGTGAGGGGTTCGCGGCCAGCATTCGGCAGGGGCTGGCCGGCTCGGTCGAGCCGAGCATCAGCCACGGCCAGCGCGAGCAGCGCCAGGCCCAGCTTGCCGCCGCCGATCCTGACGCGGTGAACGCGGCGATCCTCGCCATCACCGACGATTTCGAGTCGATCTACGAGCGGCTGACCGATGCAGACCTCGGGACCATCGCCTTTCACCGGCGCGGCAACCGGACGGTCCGCTGGTACGCCTATCACCGGCTGGCCGAGGTGGCCTTCCACTGCTGGGACCTCCAGGCATCCTTCAACGCCACCGCCCCCTTCGACGAGGAGATCGCGCGGCTGCTCCTACCGACCATCCTGGAGAGCAACGCGCCACGGACCTACGCGGCCGGCCTGAGCGCCCAGAAGGGCAGCGGTGAACGGTATCAACTGGTCGTGGCGGATGCGCCGACGATGACCTGGACGGTCACCATTCGCCCGGATCGGCTCGAAGCGGTGCGTGGCCCCGCGCCGGCTGATGCCCCGGCCGACACGACGATCACCGGCTCGGCGGCGAACCTCGCGCTGATGCTGTACGGGCGGCGGGAGCTGTCAGAGCTGTTCCAGCGTCGCGACCTCTGGCTGGACGGCGATCTGCTGATCGCGGAGCGGTTTGGGACGGTCTTCCCGCGCCCGTAGGCTGTCGGCCCGGCGTCTCGTGCGGCCCACCGGTCGCGCGCGTCCGCGTGACGAACAGTCGACTGGCGCCGGTGCGGACCGGTTCTTGCTCGTGTGCCCCCTGGAGGTGCTTCAACCCGATGGCTCGTAGGTTTCAGGTCACCATCGACTGCGCCGACCCTGCCCGCCTCGCGGCGTTCTGGGCCGAGACGCTCGGCTACAAGATTCAGGATCCGCCGGAGGGCTTCGCCTCCTGGGAGGCGTTCCTCGAAGCGCAACAGGTGCCGCGTGCGCTCTGGAACTCGGCCAGCGCCATCGTCGATCCGGCCGGGACCGGCACGCGGATCTTCTTCCAGCAGGTGCCAGAGGGCAAGGCGGCCAAGAATCGCCTGCACCTGGACGTTTCGGTCGCGGATGGCCCGCACGCGCCGCTCGAGGATCGCAAGCGGAAGGTGCAGGAGGCCGCCGACCAGCTGGTGCAGCGGGGCGCGACGTTCGTGGAGACGCGCGACATGCGTGGCGAGCACTGGGCCGTCATGCGCGACCCGGAGGACAACGAGTTCTGCATCCAGTAGTCCAGAGTCCAGTTGGGCGGCCGGCCAGGGCGATTGCATGTTCGTCGGTGTTCCCATACCGTCGCGAAACGCGCAGTCGGGGGTTGAAACCCCCGTCTACACTCGCTCCGTCGCTGCGCGACGGCAGCCGGGAACAGCGTCGACCGGTCAGACTGGAGCGTCGCGCAGCGACTGCAGGATGGTAGGCGGGGCTTTCAAGCCCCGACCACGCTGCACGGCAAGCCCAACGTGCAATCACCCTGGCGGGCCGGCCGCTCGCCTTGACGGCATGGCCCTGATCGCCTACCGTTCCCGACAGGCGCGACCTCGGCCGCCTGGCCTGAGACGAGCAGACCGCGCCTTCTGGGAGAGCAACGATGCCGTTTCGGATCAACCACATCCACCTGAAGTCGCCAGACCCGAAGAAGACGGCGGACTGGTACGTCACCGCGTTCAACTTCAAGATCGTCGCGGACGACGTGCGGAGCTTCGGCGACCGCTTCATCCGCTGCCAGAGCGAGGATGGCGGTATGGCCGTCAACATCTCCGGCGCGCGCACCGGCGAGACGCTCGGCCCTGGCGACGCCAACCCGCATCATGGCCTGGAGCACTTCGGGCTGGACACTGACGACATCGAGGCCGAGATCAAGCGGCTCGTCGGGCTGGGCGCGACGCACATGGAAGGCCCGATTGTGATGCCGACCGGCGGCAAGATCGCCTTCATCAAGGCCCCTGACGATGTCCGTCTGGAGCTGATCCAGGCGCCGCCGAAGTAGGCAGTCACGCCCCGGCGGCCGTAGTTGGGAGACCCTCACCCCCCGACTCCAGGGGGTGAGGGCCATTGTATGGGAGTGCTTCGTTACACGCTCTCGGATGGTGAGCCGGACAGCGATGGCAACTGCGCCGCCCCTCGGGCCGCGGCCCCGAGGCCGCTCAGGCTGACGGCCAGCACCGCCGTCAGCAGCGCCAGCGACGCTATCACCACCAGGCCGAACACCAGCCCCTCAGCCAGTCCCTGAAACAGCGCCGCCCACGCAGCCGGGTAGATCGACAGGATGCTCGCCGTCGGGTCCATCGTTGATCCCCTCTCCCCTGGTGCGGACGGCTGCGTTGCCGCCCGTCGCGTGCCAGTGCTGTCTCTGGTACGTAGGCTACAGCGGAGTGGATCATCGGGACTGCCGCCCGCACGACGCGCGGGATGTTCGGGTGCCAACAGGCATGGCGCGGGATGCGTACGGCCGAACACGCCCCTGCTGTGCGGCCCGGGCTCAGATCGCTTCGATGCGCGCGCGATCCAGCAGCCAGCGCTTCTGGTCACCGCTCCAGACCAGCGTCCAGGCCCCCCGGAAGCGCCGCGTGACCGAGCCGCCGCCGGGCCGGGCATCCGTCGCCGTCAGCACGATCAGCACCTCGGTCGGCGCAGCTCCTGGCGAGGTCTGCACCTCGATGTGCTGAGTGGTGGCATAGCCGGCCTTCCAGCGGTCGAACGGGTTGGCCGACTGGAACGACGGGCTGTAGAAGGCGTAGGCCTCCTCATACTGGCCGGCGTCGAGGGCATTGTAGAAGGCCCAGACGGTCGCCTCCTGCACGTCGTTCGGCGTCGTCTCGGTGGCCACGACGACCAGCCGCTCGCCTTCGAGGACGGTCGTCGTGCTGGTCGTCGAGGAGGGGCAGCAGTTCGGCTCGAAGCCGACGTAGTTCGGGCGCTGGATCACCAGCCGCCGGCCCTCGATGGTGAACCCGAGCTTGTAGCCGGTCTCGATCACCAGGAGCTTTGGCGCGGGCGTCGCCTCGCGGTAGAGCAGCAGCCCCAGTAAGCCGGCCGTACCCCCTGAGAAGATCGGAACAATGGCTTCCTCTGCGCCGTCGCCGTCCAGGTCAGCGTACTCGACGCTCTGGATCAGCGCGTACCCTTCGAGCTGATCGCCGCGCAGGCCGCCCCCGGCGACCTGGATGTACGGCCCCGACTCGCCCGGCGGGCGGAACGCCGTGGGATCGACGGTGATCGCAGGGTCGTTGGCGAGCACCGCCGACCAGTCCACCTGCCGCAGCGGTGTGCTGTCGGCCCAGGCCGGACGTGCCACGCCTCCCCCGAGGCTGGCAGCAACCAGCACGACGGCGGCGATAAGCACCAACATCCAGCGGCCCACGATGGCCCCGGCCGCTGCCCACTGTCCCTGTGAGGCTACCACAGCTCCTCCCAGATTGGACACACGCTCGGGACGCCGCCGCGACGGCGCGACAGGCACGCGCGTCCACCAGGGTAGTATGGTCGGCGGAGGGGCGTGGCCGGCCAGATTGAGCGGCGAGATGTTCCCCATGGAACATTTCGCCGCCCGGTGCCCCACCGACGCGCGCCTACGGCACGTTCGGGCCGCCGCCGACGAATGTCGTCCAGGGGCCGCAGCCATCGGTTACCCGCAGGTTGGCGGTGAATGCCTGCCCGGCCTGGACCCGTCTCACCACCAGCTGGGTGGAGGTCGTGCCGCCGGGCAGCGTCACGGTGAACGGGGCGGTCTGGTTCGACTGGCTGCCCAGGCTCGCCGAGGCGTTGGCCAGCCTGAACACCTCGACCGCTTGCAGCGTGTTGTTGGCGATGCTGGTGTTGTTGGTGGCTGACAGGGTCACGGTCAGCGTGCCGGGGGCCGTCTGCACGGACTGGAGCGTCACGCGGGGACGGGGGGCGCAGGACGGCTGGCCGGCCGGTGTGAGCCGAAAGACGGAGCCGCCGGCCGTAAGGACGTACAGCTCGCCGGCCTGGTCCTCCCCGAACGAGCTGATGTTGTGTGTGGTGTCGAGCGCTTCGACGGCCGTCCAGCCGCCGCCGAAAGAGAGGCCCTTCCAGATGCGGCCGGTGCAGTAGTCGGCGTAGAAGTAGGCGCCGGCCAGCGCGGGATAGGCCGAGCCACGATAGCGGTAGCCGCCGGTGATCGACGCGCAGGGGCCAGCGTTGGCGGCGTGGCTGTACTCAAGGATCGGGTCGATGCGGTTGGCCGTCAGGCAGCCTGTGGACGGCTCGTAGCAGTGTGCGCCCTCGCGGTCGTCCCAGCCGTAATTGCCGCCGCCCTGTCCGCGCGGGATGACGTCTACTTCCTCCCAAACGCCCTGCCCGACATCCCCGATCAGCAGATCGCCGGTCACCCGGTCGAAGCTCCAGCGCCACGGATTGCGAAAGCCGTAGGCCCAGATCTCCGGGCGGACGCCCGCCTGCCCCGCGAACGGGTTGCCTGGGGGGATGGCGTAGGTGAAGCCGGGTGGGAACGGATTGCCGCCGTTGTCCACGTCCACCCGGAGCAGCTTGCCGAACAGCGAGTTGAGGTTCTGGGCGTTCTCTTCGGGATCCCCACCGCTCCCCTCGTCGCCAGTGCCGATGTAGAGGTAGCCGTCCTGGCCGAACGCCAGCATGCCGCCGTTGTGGTTGGTGTAGCGGTCGGCGATGGACAGCAGCGTGCGGACCGGCGACGGATCGGCGATGTTCGGATTGCCTGAGGACACGCGGTACTCGACCACCGTGTTGTTGCCCGCCCCCGGCGGCGGCTTGGCCGTGTAGAAGACGAAGAAGCGGCCGTTGATCGGATACCGCGGGTGAAACGCAAGGCCGAGCAGCCCTTGCTCGCCGCCCGCGACCACGAGCGATGAGAGATCGAGGAACGGCGTCGGCTGCACCACGCCGTTCGCCACCACCTTGATTTGGCCGCCCTGCTCCACCACGAACAGGCGGCCGGTGGCGTCATTCGCGTGGGTCAGAAAGATCGGGCTGCTGAGGCCGCTCAGGAACGGGACGAGCGTGATGGAGTTGTCTGGCGCGGCCAGTGGGGCAGCCGCGACCGTCGCCAGCCCGTCGCCGGGGCCGCCCAGCCCGGCCAGGAGCGGCAGCAACGCCGCCACAATCCACAGCACACCCATCCGTGCCTGCTTCCCGACCAGACGCCGCATAGCGCACACCTCTTCCGAGCCGCTGGCTCAGATCACGCAGGGTAACGCAGGATGTACGAGCCGCCCGCGCTGGCGGATCAGCCGGCGACCATGGTACCCCTACCACCGGTGCGCGTCGACGACGCGAGGCAAGAACCGCACCAGCGGCCGGCGGTGTCGCACGCGGCTCCGGATCGGGCCGGCGGTGCCGCTCGGCGGAGCACGCCGCCCCGTGTCGCACGGCGCCGCGGGCAGAAGGGACACGACAATGAAGATCATGGTGGGGGCGGACCTGGCCGGTCTGCCGCTCAAAGGTCCGGTGGTGGATGCGCTGCGCTCCTGGGGCCACGAGGTCGAGGACGTGGGCACCCATGGCGAGCCGGTCGATTTCCCGGACGTGGCCCGGCAGGTCTGCGACCCGGTCCGGACCGGCAAGGCCGACCGGGGCATTATGGTCTGCGGCACGGGTATCGGCGCGGCGATGGCGGCGAACAAGCTGCCAGGCATCCGGGCGGCGTTGTGCCACGACGTCTACTCGGCGCACCAGTGCGTGGAGCACGACGACGCCAACGTGCTCTGCCTGGGCGCGCAGATCGTCGGAGACAAGCTGGCGCTCGACCTCTTGAGGACGTACCTGGGCGCGGAGTTCTCGACGGAGGAGCACTTCCGGCGGCGGGTACGAAAGCTGGCGCAGATGGAGCAGGACGCCGCCGCCGAGCTGGCACAGTAGGTCACAGGAGATTGGTGACAGGTTACGGAGGCTCGTCGCTCGTCAGATGTCAGTCGCCGGGTCACGCAGTACTCACTGGTCGTCATCCCGACCGTAGCGAGGGACGAGCGGAGTGGAAGGGATCTTCCTGAAGTCTCTACTCGGTCCGCCGGGGAGGATCCCTCGACTTCGCTCCCTCGTCAGGGCGATTGCCTGCTGGTCTCGTCGTGCAGCCTCGTCGGGGCTTTCAAGCCCCGACCGCTCGTTTGACGGCGTTTCGGGAACACCAACGAACATGCAAGTGCCCTGGCTCCTTCGTCACATCGCTCGGGATGACGGAGAAGCGTCGGCAGCGACCCAGGCCGATCGTTTACGACTGACAGGTCGCTGGCCTGCTCCCTGTCCCCGGCAACCCTCAGGTGGCGAGGGCGGCGACCGCGTCGCGCTCCTCGGGGGTCAGCACCCAGTCCTGCGCCTGTGCGTTCAGCGCAAGCTGCTCCGGTGAGCGCGCTCCGACGATGACCGTCGAGACTTCGGGGAACGCCAGCAGCCAGGCGATGGCGAGATCGGTGGTGGACCGGCCCCGCGCCTCGGCCCAGGGTGCCAGCCGCTCGACAGCCTCCAACCGGGCGTCGGTCATCCGCTGGCGGATCATCGGCATGTCGCCGGCCCGGGTGCCCGCCGGCGGCGTGACGCCGCGCTGGTACTTGCCGGTCAGCACGCCGGACGCCAGCGGAGTGTATGGGATGATCCCGACGCCCAGCCGGCGGCTGGCCGGGATGAGCGTCGGATCGTCCAGGCCGTCGAGCAGGTTCCAGCGGTTCTGGGCCGAGGCCCAGGGCGTCAGATGGCCCGCCGTCTGCATCCCGACGGCCTGCGCCAGCTCCCAGGCCTGATAGTTGGAGCAGCCGATGTAGCGCGCCTTGCCGGCCCGCACGATGTCGTCGAAGGCGCGGAGCGTCTCGTCGAGCGGCGTGTCGGCGTCGGGGCGGTGGGCCTGGTAGAGATCGACGTAATCCGTCTTGAGGCGGCGCAGCGAGTCGTCGATGGACTGCATGATCCAGCGACGCGAGAGGCCGCCCTCGTACGGGTTCCCGGAGGCATACGGCCAGCCGCACTTCGTCGCCAGGACGACTTCCTGGCGACGGCCCAGCAGGGCCGTCCCGAGGATCTCCTCCGAGCGGGTGTTCGTGTACGAGTTGGCCGTGTCGATGAAGGTGATGCCGAGGTCGAGCGCCTTGTGGATGATGGCGGTGGCCGTCTCGGTGTCGGCGGTGCCGCCCAGCGTGTTGCCACCCAGCCCGATGGCCGAGACCTTCAGGCCCGAGTTGCCCAGTCGTCGTAGCTCCATGTGCTGTCTGCTCCGAGAGGGTCGGTTTACCAGGCCCGCAGTGCCGCGCGCGGGATCTTCCCCGTCACCTGCTCCTTGAACGCCCGGTTGATGTCCGTCAGCGGGAACTCGTAGGCCATCAGCTTGTGGTACGGGTACTTGCCCTGCGTCGCCGAGACGAAGTCCACCGCCTGCTTCAGGTGGCGCGGCTCGTACTGGAGCATCCCGATGATCCGCAGGTGCCGGCGCACCAGCAGGTTCGGCTCGAACTCGCAGGTGAGCCCCTGGTTGATGTTGCCGACCTCCAGGTAGCGCCCGCCGTTCCCGAGCATCTGGAGCCCTTCGAGCATCACGGCCGGGAAGCCCACGAAGTCGCAGGCGATCTCCGCGCCGACGCCACCGGTCAGCTCCCAGACCCGCTTGATGCGCTGCTCCGAGTCTGGCAGCTCGCGCAGGTCGATCAGCTCGTGCGCGCCGAACGACTCGGCCAGCTCCAGCCGCTCGGGCACGCCGTCGATCACGATGATCTTCTTCGCGCCGCGCTCGCGGGCAATCGCCGTGGCGAACAGGCCCAGACCGCCGGCGCCCTGCACGACGACCGTGTCGCCCAGGCCAAGCTGCGCCTCTTCCAGCGCGTAGATCACCTGGGACATCGCGCAGTTGAGCGTGGCGGCGGTGGCGTCCGGGATCTCGTCTGGGCACTTGTAGAGGAAGTGGTTCGGATAGAGGAAGAAGTACTGGCCGAAGGCGCCCTGGAAGTGCGGCGCTACGTCCGCGCTGTGCTTCCGATTGGGGCCCTTGTTGGTGCAGTAGGTGGTGCGGCCGGTCAGGCAGTAGGCGCAGCTCCGGCACGGGAAGGTGTACCCGTACACCACGCGGTCGCCGATCCTGAGCGGCTCGCCGTTGCTGTCTGTGGTCACCCCTTCGCCGAGCGCATCGACCACACCCATCATCTCGTGTCCGGGGATCATCGGGTATTCCAGGGTGCGGTAGCGGGCGGCGTTGTCGCCCTGCCAGGTGTGAATGTCTGAGCCGCAGACGTTCGCCACCGAGATCTTGATGCGGATCGCGCCCGGCCACGGATCGACGACCGGATACTCGCGAATCTCGAATTCCTGGCCGAAACCCGGCATCACGGCAGCCAGGCCAGTCTTCGCCATGAGGATCCTCCCTGCCAGCAACAGCGGCGCCAGCGTCGCGCCGTGCGCCCTGGTATTCAACTCGGTTGGCGGCCATCATGTCCAGCGACACGTTGAGGAGCCGGCCCATGAGCACGTCTGATCGTCCGCTGCGCCACGCCATCGTCGGGGTGGGCGCAGCCGTCCTCGGGATGCACCGGTCCGCGTTCGGGCTGCCCACCACCCAGATCGTGGGCGTGACGGACGTGAACCACGCCGCCGCCGAGACGCGCGCCGAGGAGTTTGGCTGCCCGGCCTTCCCAGACGCCGTGACGACGATCGAGCAGACGCGCCCGGACGTCGTCGTCATCATGACACCGCACCCGTTCCACGCCGATATTGCCGTGCGGGCGCTGGAGGCCGGCTGCCACGTCCTCTGCGAGAAGCCGATGGCCGTCCACGCCGGTGAGGCCGACCGGATGATTGCGGCGGCCGAGCGGACGGGACAGCTGCTGGCCGTCAGCCTCCAGTTTCGGCACCGGCCGGAGGTGGTGGCAGCAAAACGGCTGATCGACGAGGGCCGGCTCGGGCAGTTGCAGCGGGTGGACGTGGTCGCCTGCTGGACCCGCGCCGAGCGCTACTACCGCCAGACTCCCTGGCGCGGCACCTGGAAAGGCGAGGGCGGCGGCGTGCTGATGAACCAGGCCCCGCACAACCTCGATCTGGCCTGCTACCTCGCCGGCCCGCCGAGCCGGGTGGTGGCCTGGACGCGCACACGCCTCCAGCCGATCCAGGCCGAGGATACCGCCCACGCCATGCTGGCCTGGGAGAGCGGCGCGCTCGGGACGGTCCACGTGAGCACCGCCGAGGCCGACCTGGGCGACCGTATCGAGATCCTCGGAACCGGCGGCCGGCTGACGATCCGGCCCGGCAGCCTGGAGGCCGAGACGTTCGAGCGGGATGTGCGCCTGCACATCCGCGAGACGGAGATCCTCTGGAGCAGCCCCCCGGCCCACCCGCTGCCGGTCAGCCTGCCGCCCGGCGAGGCCGATCACGCGGCGGTCTACCGCGATCTCCACAGCGCCATCCTGCACGGCACGCCGCTGGCGGCAGACGGACGGCAGGGACGGTTGTCGCTGGAGCTGGCGAACGCCATCACCCTGTCGGCTCGGCGGGACATCCCCGTCCCGTTGCCGCTGGACCGCGCCGCCTACCTGACACTGCTGCACGAGCTGCGCTCGGGCGGCGGCTGAGGCGGCTACGGACGGACCCGTGGGCGGCGCACGCCCTGGCAGGCTGTCGGCACGCGCACCTGAAGACGGCCCGGGCCAGCGCTGGCCCGGGCCGCTCAGCTTCTTCCTGGTGACCGGTCAGGCCGCCGCGACCTCCGCGGTGCAGAAGGCGCAGCGTGTCGCCAGGACGGGGATCTTGCTCAGGCAGTATGGGCACTCCCGGGTCTTCTGTGGCTCCGGCTCCTTCGGCATCATCCTCGCCATCACCCTGTTCATCGGCACCACGACGATGAAGTAGATGACCGCCGCCAGGATGACGAACGCGACAATGGCGTTGATAAACTCGCCGATGAGAAATCGGCTGTTGTTGATCGAGAAGCTCAGCGCCGAGAAGTCCGGGACGCCGCCGAAGACGCCGAGCAACGGCGTGATCAGCCCCTTGACCATCGTGTCCACGATCTCTTTGAACGCGGCGCCAATCACGACGGCGACAGCAAGGTCAACGACATTCCCGCGCAGGAGAAACTTCTTGAACCCGTCAAGCATGACTCACGCTCCGGACCACGAAATGGGTCAACCGCTGGCGGGATTCTAGGATGTTCGTGCCCTCCGGTGCAGAGCGTGGAAGAGGCTGAACCTCGCGACGCAACTATGCTCCGGGGCTGCCTGGCTGCCGACGCGATTGTGCAGAGCGTGGAGCGTGGCTGAACCTCGCGACGCCAGCGGGGACGGCCGGACGACGCGCGCTGCCTACCGCTCGCTATGGCACGCGACGGGTACCGGCGCTTCCTGCGCCGCGGGGGACCCATCCGGCGTGGCCGGCGGCGCGAAGCCGTCGCGGTCGCGGCCGCCGCACGGCAGGCGCACGGAGAAGGTGCTGCCCTTGCCGAGTGCGCTCTCCACACTGATCTGGCCGCCCATGCGCTCGACCAGGATCTGGCAGATGGGCAGGCCCAGGCCGCTGCCCGGCTCGGCCTCGGTCAGCGACGAGCGGAAGAACTTCCGGAACAGCTTCCCTTTGTCCTCTTCACGCAGGCCGATGCCGGTATCGATCACGTCGAGGCGAATCCAGTCCTCGCCGTCGGCCCGAACGACGACCTCGATGGACCCCGCCGGCGGGGTGTACTTGTGCGCGTTTGAGAGCAGGTTGTCGACGACGCGGGTCAACGCCCGGGCGTCGCCCAGCACGGTGACCGGCTCGTCGGGCAGCCGAACGTGGAACCGCTGCTCCTTGGCCCGGATGCGTGGACGCACCTCGGCAACGGCGCGGTCGATCACCTCTTCGATGTCCACATCCTGGCGAACGATCTGCAGCCGGCCGGCCTCGAGCTTGCACATCTCGGTCCAGTCGTTGACAACCGCGACCAGCCGGTGAACGTTCCGTCCGACGACCTGGAGGTACTCGCGCTGCTCCGGCAACAGCAAGCCGACATCCCCGTTGTTGAGGAGCTCCAGGTATCCCTCGATTGTGGACAGTGGCGTCCGCAGCTCGCGGGCCAGGACGGCGAAGAGCTCGTCGGGAGTTGGCTGATCGGTCTGGTCTGTCATGCGTCAGTCTGGTGCTGCCCGGACAGCAGCCAGCCCATCCCCTCTACAGATCACGGTTGCCCGGCGCGCGCCAGGAGTCGCAGGCACGTCTGCCGGCGATCGTGCCCGCATGAGATAACGTCACGCGGGCAGGATTAGTCCCGGCCGCGGCCACGGAAATATGCATCTCCGCATATACCGCCAGGAATTCGTCGCGCATGCGAGATGTGCCGTGCAGGGCGGCATGGCGATGCGGGCGCCGCCTGAATGCTAGCCGCGCGTCCCCAGCCAGTACCAGCCGCCGGCCACCACCGCGCCCAGCACCAGGAGTGCGTTGGTACGTCGCCAGTTGTACAGCAGCGTGCGCGCCCACTTCTCATCCAGCACCGTCGGCTCGGTGGGCAGGCTCTCCGGGTGGCCGTGTCCAGCGCCGGGCTGCGGGACGACGGGGCCGGGATCACCAAACGGTATCGCGGAGCCGCCCTGCAGCACCGCGTGCAGCGAGCGGCGGGCGAACAGGTAGCCAGCCAGCGTGAACGCCGTCACGACGAGCCACAAGGTCAGGGCCAGCCCCCGGCTGACGAACTCCCCGAGTGCGAGCGTCAGCATCACCAGGACGAACAAGAACAGCTCAAAGAAGAAGAGCATCGGACTGCCAGCTTCCGGCAGCACGCCGCGAGGCGCATTGCGTGAGGGGATGCGTTGCCGCCACCATGATACCGCTCGCGGATCGACGAGGCCGCAAGCGGGCACGCTGCCGAGCCGGCCCACCGAGCGGCCGGCCGCTGTGCGCCCAGTCTGGCTGGAGGATCGCCGTGGAGTCCACGTCTGCGCCGCGTCGGCGGGTGCGCCTGGCCGAGCTGACCCGCGAAGAGCTGCAACAGCGGATGCCAGAAGCGACCGTCGTCATCCCGATTGGCGCAACGGAGCAGCACGGTCCGCACCTGCCGCTGCTCACGGATCATGTGATGGCGGAGACGGTGGCCCTGCGTGCCGCCGAGCTTGCTGCCGCCAGCGTCGACGTGCTGGTTGCGCCGGTGCTGCCGTTCGGCTGCTCGTCGCACCACCTGGCGGTGGGCGGCGCACTCTCGATCGGCCAGCGGACCTACATCGGCGTGCTGGTGGATCTTGCCGAGTGCGTGGCGCGCATGGGCGGCAAGCGGCTGGTGATCCTGAACGGGCACGGCGGCAACGAAGATCCGATGCGGGTGGCCGCCAATGAGCTGGTGTTCGAGAAGCGGCTGGGGATGGCCGTCTGCGCCGCCTCGTACTGGACCGTCGGGAAGGAGGCCGTCGCCGCCCTGCCGTTTGCCGGGCCGGGCCATGCCGGCCACTTCGAGACGAGCTGCATCATGGCCGTCCGGCCGGACCTGCCCCAGCTTGCGAAGCGCTTCCCGCCAGACCGCGAGCCGCGCCCCCTGGCGATCAGCGGGCAGGTCAACGGGGTGCCCGTCCGCTACCCGGGCATCTGGGAGTCCAGCGAGGGCGTCTCCGATGCCGCCGACCAGGCGAGCGCCGAGCTTGGCGAGCAGACCGTGGACGCCATCGTTCGGGCCACGGCTGACTTCCTGATCGCGTTCCACCGGCGACCGCTCCTCCAGTGAGGAGGGGCCGCACCCTGCGCCTCGATCTTCGCTCAACCTTCGGAGGGGGATGATGGACCTGACTGCGATCCGGGCGGCGATTGCCGACCTTGACCGAGCCTTTCAGGCAGACATGGCGGGGCTGCCTGCCGCCACCTGGCAGCAGCCCAGCGACTGCGAGGGCTGGACGATTGCCGCCGCGCTGATCCACTGCGCGCAGGTCGCCGAGCTGCTCGGGGACAGCATCGCGCGGGGGCGCACCGGCGACCCCGGCCCGCCGCCTCTGGCCGCCGCTGAGGGTGTGGCGGCGTTCCGCGCCGCGCGCGCCGCGCGGCAGCAGGAGGCGCTGAAGCAGTCTCCCGCCGAGCTGCTGGACTGGTACCGGCAGGCCAGCGCGGCCATCGCCGCCGAGCTGGACGCCATCCCGAGCACCCCTGCCGGGGCACAGGGCTGGCACCCCATCGGGGCGCAGCCGCTGGTCTGGGTGCAGGATCAGTGGCTGTTCGAGCTGGCACTCCACGATTGGGACATCCGGGTCGCCCTGGACCCGGCCGCCGAGGTCCGAACGGCTACCCAGGCCGCGTTCGCTCGGACGTTGCCCGCACGCTTCGGACGGGGATTCGGCGGCGCGGACGACGCCGCGTTGGCGGGCGTCTACCGCGTGGAGCTGCAGGCCGGCGATCCGCTGACGGTGACGTTCCAGATCGGCAATGGGGCCGTCGCGGCGGTCGGCAACGACGCGACGCCAGACGTGACCATCGTCACGGACCCGTCGGCGTTCGGGCTGGTGATGTCCAACCGCCGGCCCGTCGAGCGGTTCGCGTCGGGGGGCCGCTGGCAGGTGCGCGGCGATGCGGCCCGCGCGGACGCGTTCGCCCGGGCCTTCAAGAGCTACTGAGCGAGGTTGCAGGGGACCGGTGATAGGGCGATTGCACGACGTGCCCTACGTGCAATCGCCCTGTGGTGCGGTCCACTTCCCTGACACCTCTTCCCTTTGCGCTAGAAGCGCGGCACTGTCGTCTCGGCCTGGAGCCGGCCGTTGGCGTCCATCAGGCGGACCGGCGTGCCGGGCAGCGCGGCGGCAGCCAGGGCGTCGCCCGCGTTCCCCAGAAAGAGCTCGTCGTCGCTGCTGAGGCCGGCGCCCGCGTGCAACGTCAACGTTGCGCCCGGTTCAACAACTGCATCGGTGGGAAGCTCCGCGTGCGCCGCGCCGACCTGGAGGGTCCAACCGCCCACGGCGACAGGCTCGTCGCCGGCGTTCTGGAGCATCAGCCAGGGGGTGGAGTCGGCCAGACTGGCATCGGCGATGCGCAGTGCACCGTTCCCCTGGGCGGCAGGGCTGGCGCCCGGGCTGGGGCTGGCCATCGGCGCGAGGCCGGCGGCAGCCGTCGCCACGACAGCCGCACCCTGCGTCGCCATCGGCGAGGCGGCGGCCTGGGCGGTCGCCATGGCTGGCGAGGCGGCAGCCTGGACGGTGGCGGCTGCCGGCGAGGCCGCCGCTTGCACGGTTGCAGCGGCCGGCGAGGCCGCCGCCACGACCTGGGTCGTCGCCGCCTGCACGGTGGGCTGCGAGGGCGCCGCCGGCGGGCTGCCGGCGCATGCCGTCACGACCACCAGGGCCGGCACGGCGATCAACGACGAGACCAGGGCGCGGCGCGTTGACGGTCGCACCTTTCTCATGGAGTCTCCGAGCATCAGCATCTCCTTCATTGCGTTCTGACCGAACAGAGCAGGGCAGACTCCGTACCACCAGCGGGGTGGACTGGGGGTGAGGGCCTTCACCGACTCGGCGGCCCGGGCTTTCACCGCGGCACGTGGGCGGCCACGATCAGGTGCTGCGAGGTGTTCGGATCCCACGGGCGGCTGTCGTAGCCGCCCCAGCGGGCAACTTCGGCCAGCCCCGCCCGTTCGAGACGTTGGGCCAGCTCCGAGACCGTCCAGTCTCGCGCCTGGAAGCTCGCCACGACGGGCTGTCGGCCCGACACCTGGTACTCGTAGCGGGCGAGGCAGCAGCTGCGCCGTGCCGGATCGCGCCGCCAGCGCTCGACGACCCGCAGCGGCTGGCCCCTGAGGGTCGCAGCGTGCTGCTGCACGCGCCCGGCAGGCGTGGCGACCGCCCGAGCGTCGGCCGGCGGCAGCCAGAGCGCATCGAGGATGAGCTGGCCGCCCGGCGACAGGAGGTGTGCGACGCTGTGCAAGACCGCGTCCCGGTCTTCGGCCGTCGTCAGATGGCTGAACGGGTCATTGGCCGCGACGATCAGGTCGAACTGACCGGCCGAGGCCGACAGTGGCAGCTCGCGCATGTCGGCCCGCGTGAGCGCGACGTGCGGCCAGCGTGTCAGCCGTCGCCGGGCGTGCTGCAAGAGATCGTCCGACAGATCGACGCCCACCAGCCGGCGTGCATCGGCCGCCAGCACCTCGGTGACCGTGCCGCTGCCGCACCCAAGCTCCAGCACGCTGGCCCCTGCAAAACGCCGCCCAATACGCTGCCAGAACGGGAGATCGTCGCGGTCGGCAAGCTCGGCGTCGTAGAACGGTGCGACATCGCGGTAGTAGGCCGCCACCTCCGAGACCGAGGTCGAGGTCGAGGCCGAGGCCGAGGCCGACGCGGAACCGGGAGACGGCCGGTCAGAGACGACGGCGGGTCGTCGGATGGACGCAGCAGAAGATGGGGAGCCGGCGGCATCGGACATGCAGAGGAGCGAAGCAGAACGCATGCCGCGTCAGGCGTATTGCACAGCTTTTGCACAGGATATGTGCGCGCCGTGCTAGACTCCTGACGAGGGCGGGCGGGTCGCCTGCTATGATCCGTTCGTACCTGCAAGCGGTTGCAACGCAGCAGATGCAGGGCTTGCGCTGCTGGCAGCCGGCTCATCTCGTGTGCTCTGGAGGCTCAGGTCGTGCTCACCATCACCCGCCGGGCGACCTTCGCCGCTGCACATCGGCTGTTTCGTCCGGAGTGGGATGACCGCCGGAACGTGGCGGTGTTCGGCCGGTGTGCCAATCCGGGCGGTCATGGGCACAACTACGCGCTGGAAGTGACGATCTCAGGCACGCTGGATCCGGAAACGGGAATGATCGCCGACCTCAAGTGGGTTAAAGAAGTGGTGGATCGGCATGTTGTCGA
This sequence comes from Chloroflexota bacterium, assembly GCA_020850535.1. Lineage (NCBI taxonomy): Bacteria > Bacillati > Chloroflexota > Chloroflexota bacterium. The sequence continues at coordinate 16,496 of JADZEM010000073.1, read as the reverse complement.
ACAAGTCGATCATCGCAACCTGAACACCGACGTCGAGTTTCTGCGTGGCGTCATTCCCACAGCGGAGAACCTCGCCCTGGTCTTCTGGGAGCGGCTCGTCGGACCGATCTCGGAGCGCGCCCGGCTCGTGCGGGTGCGCGTTCAGGAGACCGAGAACAACAGCGCCACATACGAAGCGCCGTAGCTGGCACCGGGGAAGCTGGCCTCTCGCCCTCGGGGAGAGCCTCGCTCCCGCACCGACACCAGGATGGTTGGTGCGCCTGCACGGTGGAGAAGGTGAGTACGATGTCGATCAATCCTGCCCGCCGCTCGGACGCCAACGGCGTCCATACGAACGGGCACGCCAAACTGGCCGCGCTCGACGGCGGCGCGCTTCGCCGAGAGGAGCGGTTCGTGGAGGCGGACGGCTCGCTGCTGGAAGCCGCCGCCCGCGATCTGCTGATCGGCGTTGGCGAGGATCCCTCGCGGGATGGCCTGCTGGACACCCCCAGGCGCGTCCGCAAGAGCATGGAGGCGCTCACCGAGGGATATAGGATGGACCCGCGCGACGTGGTCGGGGACGCCCTCTTCGAGGTCGAGTACGACGACATGGTGCTGGTCAAGGACATCGAGTTCTACAGCCTGTGCGAGCATCACCTGCTGCCGTTCTTCGGGCGCGTGCACATCGGCTACCTGCCGCAAGGACACGTGGTCGGGCTGAGCAAGCTGCCGCGCCTGGTGGACGTGTTCGCGCGGCGGCTCCAGGTGCAGGAGCGGCTCACCCGCCAGGTCGCCGCGTGCATCCAGGAGCTGCTCGATCCTTCCGGCGTCGGCGTGGTGATCGAGGCCAGCCATCTCTGCATGATGATGCGCGGCGTCGAGAAGCAGCAGAGCACGACCAGGACGAGCACGCTGCTCGGGCAGCTGCGGAACGACGACCGCGCCCGCGCCGAGTTCCTCGCGCTGACCGGGGACCGCCGCTAGCCTCGCGTGGGTCGTGGGTCGTGGGTCGTGGGTCGTGGGTCGTGGGTCGTGGGTCGTGGGTCGTGGGTCGTGGGTCGTGGGTCGTGGGCGTGATCCCTTCCCCACGACCTACAATCCACGACCCAACACCTACCCCTTCAGGCCGCTCATCACGATCCCCTGCACGAAGTAGCGCTGCGCTGCGAAGAACAGCGCCAGCACCGGCAGCAGCATCAGCGTGGAGGCGGCCATCAGCAGGTTCCACTGCACCAGGAACTCGCCCCGGAACAACCGCAGGCCGATCGCCAGCGTCCGCAGATCGCGGTCCTGCAAGAAGACCAGCGGACGCAGGAAGTCGTTCCAATGGTGGATGAACGCCAGGATCGCCATTGTGGCGATGACCGGGCCGGACAACGGCACGATGATCGTCCACCAGATGCGTAACGCCCCCGCGCCGTCCACGCGCGCCGCCTCGTCAAAATCCCGTGGGATGGTCAGCGCGTACTGGCGGAAGAGGAAGATCCCCAGCGCGTGACCGCCCAGGCTCCACGGCACGATCAGCGGCAGGAACGTGTTGTTCCAGCCGATGAAGCGGAACAGCAGGAACTCGGGGATCAGGGTCACGATGCCCGGCAGCATCAGCGTGGCGAGGCAGAGGCTGAACAGGATGTTCCGGCCCGGGAACCGCAGCCGCGCGAAAGCGTAGCCTGCGAGGCTCGCCGTCAGCACGCCGAAGAACGTCGCCGTCAGCGTGACGATGAGCGTGTTCCGCAGGTACCAGAGCATCGGCGAGGCCGTCATCGAGCGGACATAGTTGTCCCAGACGGCCGGATTCGGGATCCACTGCGGCGGCATCGCGATCTCCTGCCCGTCCGGCTTCAGGCTGGTGGAGATCATCCAGAAGAACGGCAGCAGGTACAACACGCTCAGCACGATCAGGATCGCGTGGAGGACGTACCGCGAGGCCGGCGTGCGGGCCGTCCGGGCGCGCGCGTGCCCAGTCGCACGCGCCAGCGTGGCCTGCCCCGAGCCAGAGGAGCTGGCGACAGCGTTCATGCAGCGTCCCCTCCCTCGTAGTGGACCCACCAGCGCGCCAGCAGGAAGTTCGTGGCGGTCAGCGCGAGCACGAAGAGGAACAGCACCCAGGCCAGCGCCGAGGCATAGCTCATCTCGAAGTCACGGAACGCCTTGTAGAAGATGTACAGGATCATGATCGTCGTCGAGTTGGCGGGGCCGCCCTGGGTGGTCACGAACACCAGGGTGAAGTACGCCTGGAACGACGCGATGATCCCGATGATCAGGTTGAAGAAGATGATCGGGCTCAGCAGCGGCAGCGTGATGTTGCGGAACCGCTGGACTGGCCCGGCCCCGTCGATGTCCGCCGCCTCGTAGAGGCTGTCCGGGACGCTCTGGAGGCCGGCCAGGAAGATGATCAGCGGCGTCCCGACGCCGCCCCAGAGGGTGATCAGGATGATCGACGGCTTGGACAGGTTCGGATCGAAGATCCAGCCCAGGCCCGGCAGCCCCACCAGGTAGAGCATCGCGTTGGCGAGGCCGTAGTCCGGGTTGAACACCCACATCCAGAGCAGCGAGCTGGCGACAATCGGCATCTGCGAGGGCAGGTAGAAGATCGTCCGGTAGATCGTCAGGCCGGCCAGCTGCTGGTTGAGCGCCATCGCGATGAGCAGCGCCAGGATCAACTGGCACGGGACGGCGATGAAGCTGATGTACACCGTGTTCCACATCGCGGTGTAGAACATCGGGTCTTTGACCAGCCGCTCGTAGTTCTCCAGGCCGATCCACTCCGGCGGCGCGAGCAGCGACCAGTGGGTGAACGAGATGGCGAGGGCGGCGATCATCGGGCCGGCGACGAACGCGCAGAAGCCCAGGAGCCACGGAAGGATACAGACGTACCCTTCCACGGCCTCCTGGTTGAGGAAGCGGCGAGAGCGCCGGCCGACCCCGGGCGCCGCCGTGGCGGTGGCTGCCATCGCCGGGCTCCCTATCGGACCTTCAGCAGCGGGTCCATCGCTGCCTTGGCGTTCTTCATCGCGGTCGGCACGTCCTGCTGCCCGACGAGCACCTTCTCGAACTCGGCGGTCAGCGCGCGCGCGGCCTCTGCGCCCTTGCCCGGCACGCGCCACGCCCGGACCGTCTTGGCGGACTCGGTCAGTACCTCGATGCGCTCGAACGGCTTGATCGACTTCTTGAACTCCTCGGAGTTGAGGAGGTCGTTGCGGACCGGGTTCGTCGCGCCCGTCACGAGGTACTCGGACGCGGCGTCTGGCCCGCCGAAGTACATCGCGAACTTGTACGCCTGATCCAGGTTCTTGGTGCCCATCGGCAGGCCGGTGCCGTTCGGGCCGTCGCGGTTGATGGTCTGGTTGGTCTTGCCCTTCGGCGCGCTCACCATGCGCGGCTCGAAGTCCACCTTGGTCAGCTCATTGGAGCGGAACCGCCCCGTCCACGACATGCCGACCTTGCCCGTGCGGAAGAGCCACGTCGCCCCCTGCAGGTCGCTGGTGAGCGGCATGCTCTTGTCCTTGATCGCCATGTCCGCCTGCTGCTGGATGACCTCGACCACCTTCGGATCGGTCAGCAGCCACTCGGTCTCTTCCTTGTTGGTGATCTCGCCGCCGTTACACCAGATCGGGACGCAGGTGTAGAACTGCAGGTTGACAGGCTGCTGTGCGCCGTCGAACCCGAAGATGCGCTCCGCGCCGGCGCCGCCACTGACGGCCTTGGCGGACTCACGCAGTTGGTCCCAGGTCCAGGTGCCAGCCTTCTCGTGCTCCTCGGGCGTCTTGACGCCGGCCTTGTCGAAGATCGTCTTGTTGTAGAAGACGATGGACGAGCCAGAGTAGTAGGGGACGCCGTAGTTCTTCTCTTCGTGCGTCCAGAAGCCGAGCTGCGTCGGGATGAAGACGCTCTTGTCGCTCTTCATGCGCTCGGTCAGGTCGTTGAGCTGCTTCGCCAGGATGAAGTTCATCACCCACGATGCGTGCAGCTTGACGACATCCGGCGGCGTCCCACCGACGATGCGCGTGAGCAGCGTCTCGGGGAACTCGGCGCTCGGGACATCGTCAAAGTCCATCTTGATGTCCGGGTTCAGCTTCGTGAACTTGTCCATCACGTTCTGGTGGATCTGGTGATCCTCCGGCCCGGCAGACCAGTACATCGCCTTGAGCGTGACGGCAGCGGCGTTCGCGGGCTTGGCCGGCGCGGCAGCGGCCGTCGTGGCGGCTGGCTGAGCGGCCGGCGCGGCCGGCTTGCTCTCCGCGGGCTTCGCAGCCTCGGCTGGCTTGGCCGCCTCGGCGGGCTTGCTCTCGGCCGGCTTGGCCGGCGCGGCGGGCTTCGACTCCATCTGGCTTGGCGGCGTACAGGCCGCCAGGAGCGAGGCGCCAGCGAGGCCGGCCAGTGCGAGGCCCGAGCCACGCAGCAACCGGCGGCGCGAGAATCGGCGCGAGATCCCTTCGACTGCCATGTCGAACCCTCCCCTGTGCTCCCTGGGTCGTGTCCCCGGAAGCGCGCAGTGCCGCTCGGGCGAGCAGGCACATCGGACACCAGTGTCTCGGGAGTCCGGCACCAGGCCGTGATGCCGAGATCCCCATGATCATTCGATTTTGCAGCGGTCAGATGGCGCGTCTACGCATCGCGGAAGCGGTCGAACAGCTCCTCTGGGGCGCCAAGCTGGCGCGAGATCTCACGGGCGGCTGCCCGGGCACGCGGCCCAAGCTCCCCGAGCCGTGCCAGCGGCGTCCGCATCGTCGGGGCGGCCAGGCTGACCGCCCCCAACACGGTCCGCTCGACGCCGAAGACCGGCGCGGCGACGCACCGGACCCCCGGCAGGTACTCCTCGTCGTCGGATGCGTAGCCACGCCGACGGATCTCGGCGTGCTGCGCGCGCAGCAGCGCCCGGTCGGTGATCGTGTTCGGCGTGTGCAGGTGGATATCGCCCTCCACGATGGCGTCCGCCTGCGGCGCCGGGAGGAACGCCACAATCGCCTTGCCGGCGGCAGTACAGGCTGCCGGCCGCCGCGCGCCGATCTGCGCCCGGAGCGTGACGGCGTGCCGGCCCTCCAGCCGCTCGATGGTCACGACCTCGTGGCCGTCAAGGACCGTCAGGAAGACCAGCTCGCTGGATTCGTCGCGCAGCGCCGTCAACGGCTCAAGCCCGGCCTTGCGGATGTCCAGGTCCGCCAGGACCGATGAGGCCAGGGAGAGGACGCGCACGCCCAAACGGTAGCCATCGCCGTCCGGATCGCGGCTGACGTACCCGCGCGCCTGGAGCGTCCCCAGAATCCTGAAGAGCGTCGTGCGGTGCATGCCCAACGAGCGGCTGAGCGTCGTCAGGTTCATGCTGGACGCCCCGTCCTGCGAGAGCGCGCCCAGCACGTGCAGCCCCTTGTCCAGGGTGGAGAGGATGTGTGACTCGCTGATCTCGGCGCTTCTGGGACCGGGCATCGTAGACGCTCACCGAAGAGGGACTGTGGGAAGGGAACGGCGCGGTGCGCTACTCGGAGAGCGCAGCCCCTCGCGACCGTGGCGCCGGTCGCATGCTGCACGCGGCGTGCGCTTGGCGTACCATACGCGGGCGACGCCGGGCTGTCAAGTCGGCGGAGCGATGGGACGCGCGGATGGCGTCAAGCAGGCCGCCGGCCCCGATGCTGGGAGGTACGAACGGTGAAGCTCGAAGGAAGAGTTGCCCTGGTCTCGGGCGGCGGCGGCGGCATGGGCGGCGCCCAGTGCCGGCTGTTCGCGCAGGAAGGCGCGGCCGTCTGCGTCACCGACATGTTCCTGGACAAGGCGCAGGCTGTCGCGGACGACATCAACGCGGCCGGCGGCAAGGCCATCGCCGTCAAGCTCGAAGTGACGAAGGCCGCGGATTGGGCCGATGCTGTCGCGGCGACGGAGCGGGCGTTCGGGCCGGTCAGCATCCTCTGCAACAACGCTGGGGCCAACTTCCGGAACTCGTTCGACGAGCAGACCGAGGAGCAGTTCCGGATCATCGTCGAGTCGATGGTGGTCGGCTCGTTTCTGGGCATCAAGGCCACGGTGCCCTCGATGCGGAAGGCCGGGCGCGGCGTCATCATCAACCTCGGCTCGCTCTCCTCGATCCGCCCGGGCGGCGGCAGCCCGGGCTACGGCGTCGGCAAGACAGGTCTGATCGGCCTGACGCGCTCGGCGGCGCTCTCCTACGCGAAGGAGAACATCCGCTGCGTCCTGATCTCGCCGGGGCACGTGGACACGCCGTTCATTCGTGGCAACAACTCGTACAGCCCGAACGACGCGTCCACCAGCATCGACAACCCCGAGAACTACGAGCGCCGACTCAAGGCGACGCCGCTCGGGCGGTTCCAGCTGCCCGACGACATCGCCAAGGCGGTCCTGTTCGCCGTCTCGGACGACGCCGAGATGATCACGGGCACCATGATTACCGTGGACGGCGGTGCGTCGCTGTAGGCCGTGGGCGCACCGGAAGAGCTGACCCCCGGCCGCACTCCCGTACGCCTGGGTGTCGGGGCGGGCAGTCACCCAGGCGCGGCAGGCGTTCATTTCAGCGTGCTGTGCACCAGCGTTCATGTCAGCCTGGGCGTTCATGTCATCCTGACTTGAGATTGGATAGACGGGTGCCCAGGCTCGGTCGGGTGGCGCTCGGGGCGCAGCGGTCGCTCGATCCGGTGCTGCGGGCCATCCTCGACACCTCACAGCCCGACCTGATCTCGTTCGGGGCCGGCATGCCGGCCGCCGAGCTGTTTCCGGTGGACCTCTTCTCCGAGGCGACCGAGCGCGTCCTGCGCCAACACACGGCTGCCGCGTTCGGGATCGGGCCGACGGAGGGCCAGCCGGCCCTGCGACGCGCGGTGGCCGAGCGGCTGACCGTGCGCTCCGAGCAGGTGCTCGTGGTGGCCGGGGCGCAGCAGGGGTTGGATCTGATCGCGCGGTGCCTGGTGGACCCCGGCGACGCCGTCATCAGCTGTTCTACACCTGCCCGACCTTCCAGAACCCGACCGGGCGCACGCTCTCCCTGGCGACGGCCCTGCGGGCGCGGCTCCTGGCCGGCGCGCTCACCTGGCGGCCGGCGCTTGGTGGCCGGTCTGCACTGGTCTGACGACGCGTCAGCCTGCACACCGGCCCAGCCTTGCGCCAATGGAAGGGCGTTTCCCACACTCTCGCCATGACGCAGCCGCCAGACTTCGCATCCATTGAGGCGTACCGGGCACGGCTGGGCGACGTGCCGTTCTGGCAGCCGTACGTCCACGAGATCCTGCACCGGCATGCGCTTGCGGCCACCGGCCAGCAGATCGACGCCGGCCACAACCCGACCTCCCCGACATTCCTCTATGGCGAGGTGGTCGTCAAGCTGTTCGGCTACCTGCCGGCCTGGGAGCGCAGCGAGCGCTTCGAGCGTGGCGCGCTGGCGCTGGTCACCACCAATCCCGCGCTCGCTGCGCCGACGCTCCTGGCCCACGGCCTCCTCTACGAGGGTAGCTCGGCTCCCTGGCCCTACCTGATCTCGCGGCGGATGCGCGGCGTGGCGTCCTGGCAGGCTGGCCTGACGCCCGGGCAGCAGCACGCGCTGGCCCTGGCGCTCGGGCAGCAGATCGGGCTGCTGCACGCGCTGCCCATCAGCGCTGAGGCCGGGGACGATACAACCGGGAGCGCTGCCGCTGGGGACGCCATCGCCCAGGGCGCTGCCACCGAGGCCGACTGGGCCGGCGTCTCCATCGCCACCGCTGCCACCGAAAGCTCGCTGCCGCCGCATCTCGCCGCGCAGGCCGAAGCCTACGTGACACGGCTCGGGCCGTCATCCGCGGCAGACCGCGTCTTCACCCACGGCGACATCGTCGCCACCCACGTCTACGTAGAGGACGGCCGCCTGAGCGGGATCATCGACTGGGGCGACGCCACGATCGCGGATCGGCACGTCGAACTGATCCAGATCTACCGCGACCTGTTCCGCTGCGACCGCGACCTCTTCAGGGTCTTTCTGGAGGCCGCGGACTGGCCGCGCGCCGACGACTTCCCACACCGGGCGCTGGCGCACGCGCTGCGGCGGCAGGCGATGGGGCTGGCCCAGCACCCAACCATCGACGTCTTCATGCCGATTGCGCGGCGCTACCCACTGGCCGAGGTCGCCACGCTGGAGGAGCTGGCGGAGCTGCTGTTCGCGCGCCTGTAGCAGCACGGAGGCATATCGCGCCGTCAGGCGGCGGCGCGCTCGCCAAAGTGCGCCGTCAGCAAGGCATCGATGGCCTCGTGGTCACGGGGGCGGCTCAGGAAGTAGCCCTGCCCGAACCCGCAACGCAGCGCCCGCAGCTGTTCGAGCTGGTCGGCGTGCTCGATGCCTTCGGCCACGGTCCGCAGTCGGAGGCTGTCGCCGAGGCCCAGGATCGCCTGCACCAGCGACGCCCCCTGGCTGGACGTGGACATCCCGTCGATGAACGACTTGTCCACCTTGAGCACGTCCACGGGCAGCCGCTGGAGGTAGCTCAGCGACGAGAAGCCGGTGCCGAAGTCGTCCAGGGCCAGCCGTACACCCAGATCCTTCAGGTGCGACAGCCGCACGATAGCCGCCTCCGGATCCTGGATCATGAAGCTCTCGGTGATCTCCAGCACCAGGCTGTTCGGTGGCAGGCCGGTCTCAGCCAGCGCCGCGCGCACCTCGTCGATGCAGCTCGGATGATCGACCTGCCGCACCGAGAGGTTGACCGTCACCGTGAGCGGCGGCTCCGTCGGGAAACGGTCCTGCCAGACGCGGGCGTCTCGGCACGCCTGCCTGAGCACCCTGTAGCCCAGCGGCACGATGAGGCCCGTCTCCTCAGCGCGCGGGATGAAGGCGCCCGGCGCGATCAGCCCGCGCTGCGGATGCTCCCAGCGCACCAGCGCCTCAAGGCCGGTGATACGGTTCGTCTCCAGGCTGAAGATCGGCTGATAGTGCACCACGAACTCGTCCCGCTCGATGGCCTGCCGAAGATCGCTCTCAAGCTCCATCCGCTCGACGATCCGCGAGTGCATGTCAGCCTCGAAGATCTCGTAACGGCCGCGCCCCTTCTCCTTGCCGATGAACATCGCCACATCGGCGTTCCGCAGCAGCTCGTCAGCGGTCTCGATGCCGCCCTCACTCACGGCGATGCCGATGCTGCACCCGATGACGGTCTCTCGGCCCTGGACGTTGAACGGCGTGCGGCAGGCGGCCAGCAGCCGCTCGGCCACCAGGATCAGCTCGTCCATCGAGCAGACGTTCTCGATCAGCACGACGAACTCGTCGCCGCCGAACCGCGCCGACGTGTCCGATTCCCGGACGACTCGCCGGATCCGCTGCGAGACTGCCACCAGCACCTGATCGCCGACCCCGTGCCCCAGGCTGTCGTTCACGGTCTTGAAGTTGTCCAGGTCCAGGAAGAGGATCGCGAGTGGGTGGCCGACCCGCGTCGCCCGGACCAGCGCATGCTCGAGCCGATCTTCCAGCAGCGCCCGATTCGCCAGCCCGGTCAGCGTGTCGTGGAACGCCTGGTGCCGAAGCTGATCGGCCAGCGTGCGCCGCTCGGTGTCGTCGCGGCTGGTCAGGACGAGCCCCGCCACGTCTGGATCGTGCAGGAGGTTGGCAACCATCGTCTCGACGTGCCGCCAGCGGCCGTCGCGGTGCCGGATGCGCCACTCGATCACGGTCTCGCCGCCCGTCTGGCGGCGAGCGATCTCCAGCAGCGTCCACCCACGCTCGCGGTCGTCTGGGTGTACGTACTGCATGAACGAGGTGTTGAGCACCATCTCGGGGGCGTGGCCGAACACGCGGAGGATCGAGGGCGTCTGGTAGGTGACCTTGCCGACCTCGTCGATGACCGTCACCACGTCGGTCGCGTGCTGCACCAGCGAGCTGAAGCGAGCTTCGCTGCGGCGCTCGGCCTGGGCCGTCAACAGCCGCTCGTTCTCACGGACTGCGACAACCTGGCGGGCCACGACGAGGCCCGTCAGCAGCACCACGCCGAGAATCAGCCCCTGGATCCCGTCGGGCACCTCGCCAAAGGACGCCCAGACCAGCACGCCGTAGCCGAGCACGATGGACAGATACGGCAGTGAGCTGAGGGGCCGGGCATGCTGCACGGTCGATGTACTGTCATGTGTCGCCGCACGCGCCTCACGCGCCGCGACGAACGCCGCAAGCGCCATCAGCAGGTAGGAGATCTGAAAGGGGATCTCGGCGAGCAGCGTGATCGGCTGGCCGGCCACGTAGAGGCCGCTCACGTTGAGGCTGCCATAGGCGACATCACCAACCATGAACGCCACGATCGCCGACCCGAGCAGCAGCAGCGGCCAGCGTCCGAGCGCATCGCTGATGCGGAGCGTGACGGTGGTGATGCCGAGGATCAAGACGAGATCGGCCACCGGGTAGGCCGCGCCGACGAACGCCGCCATCGGAGTCGCGTCCTGGGACTCCGCGATGGGGTAGATCAGGAAATGCCACAGGACGACGCCACCGCCCACCGTGGTGGTGATGGCGTCAAGCCAGAACTTCAGCCGCTCGCTCGGCGCTCGCGCCCGCTGCGGAAAGGTCAGCAGGCCCGCGAGGATCAGCGGGTAGTAGATCAGGTATGCGCCATCGGCAATCGAGGGGAAAGGCGTCTCGCCAGTCACCATCCCCACGAGCAGATAGAGGGTATCGCCGAGGCAGTTGGCGCCAGCCCCCAGACCGACGATCAGCCAGGCACGACGGGCGGCCGGCAGCGTCATCCGGCGCGACGCCAGCACGACCGTGGCCGAGGTGATGCCCGTGAGGAGCATCGTCATCGACTTCGCCACGACGTCCTGGCTCTCGCCAGCCAGCCCAAAGGCGATCGCGGCCACCCGCGTGAACGAGATCAGCAGCTGGAGCGCGAGAAGCACCACCATCGGCGTCGTCATGCGTCCGGCGCGAGCGGCTGCGTCCAGCCGGCAGCCATCAGCCTGAGGAGAGCGATGATCCGCACGGCGACGCGACCTCCGCCCACCGGGCCCTCGCCGGTGGATCTGCTTGTACGGTGAGTGATGCTTGCGCTGACACGGCAACCGGGGCGGCCGCTCGCCAGCCAGGTACAGGTGCGCCCGCAGACAGGCACGGCGGTGCGTCCTGACGTCATGAGGGTACGAGGGCTACCGCAGGGACAGTCCCTGCAAAGGGAAAACCTTTAATACAAGGTGAAAGGGGACGCATTTCAGGTGACGATTTGGAAAGAGTTGCCCCGGCCCGGGGGCGCACGCGCCCGGCATAATCCTCCCGTGGGGTTGGAACGTCTGCTCGGGACACGTTACGTGGTGCCGCTTCGCGAGGGCGGCTCGCTGCCGGCCGTTGTCGAGACGGTGCAGGCGGATGGGCTGCGCCCGGGCGGGCCGTTCGTCGTCAAGTTTCGCGGAGCCGGCCAGGGCGCGAAGGCACTCGTCGCGGAGGTGCTGGTCGCCGGGTTGGCCGAGGTGCTGGGCCTGCCGGTGCCACGCCCGGCCATCATCGAGTTGAGCGACGGGTTTGGGAACGCCGAGCCGGATCCCGAGATTCAGGACATCCTCAAGGGCAGCGTCGGGGAGAACTTCGGGCTGGCGTTCCTCTCAGGCGCGCTCCCGTTCGACCCGTCGGTCGATCGCGACATCTCGCCCCAGCTTGCCGCCGACATCGTCTGGCTGGACGCCCTGGTCACCAACGTGGACCGCTCGGCTCGCAACACCAACCTGCTGCTCTGGCACGGGCGGTTGTGGCTCATCGACCACGGCGCGTCGCTCTACGTCCACCACCGCTGGGAAGGCTGGGAGAGCCGCGTCCAGTCGGCGTTTCCGCAGATCAAGGATCACGTGCTGCTGCCGCTGGCCGGCGATCTGGCAGCGGCAGATGCGCGCCTGCGGCCCACCCTCACCGAGCCGGTGCTCCGCGAGATCGTCGAGCGCGTGCCCGAGAGCTGGCTGGGCGACGAAGACCTGTTCCCGACGCTCGAGGCGCAGCGGGCAGCCTACGTGACGTACCTCTCGGAACGGCTGAACGGTCCGCGCGCGTGGCTGGCCGAGGCGATCTCCGCACGGGCGCGCGGCCCCGAGCGCCTGGCCGTGCGGCAGACCCACCGCCTGGACGCCGACCGGTAGGCTCGTGCCGATGTACGCGTACCTGTACGCCATCATCCGCGTGGTGCCGAGCGTCGAGCGCGGCGAGTGCATCAACGTCGGCATCGTGCTGTTTGCGCGCGGGCCGCGCCGGCTGGCCGCCGCCGTCGAGGCCGACCGCGACCGCTTGCGGGCGCTCGCGCCAGACCTTGACCTGGACGCCGTCGAGCGGCACCTGGAGGCGTTCGTCGCCATCGCTCGCGGCGAGCAGGCGGGCGGGCCGTTGGCCGATCTGCCGGCCGCCGAGCGGTTCCACTGGCTGACCGCTCCCCGCAGCACGATCATCCAGACCGCGCCGGCGCACGTCGGGCAGGCCGCCGACCTCGCCGCCGAGCTTGACCGCCTGATGGACGCCTACGTCCGCCGCCCCGCGCTCTGACGCGATGGTTGCCTGCAACATATCGTCTGAAAGATACTGCGCGTGTCCGGGTCGCAGGTGATTCAGCGGTAGGTATGGGTGGCCGAGCCAGCGGAGACACAGGACAAACAACCCGCAGCGCGCGCTGATGTGCTGACAGCATTGCGACAGCACGGCCTCGCGGGCGTAGTCGCGGCAGCGCTCTGGTCGGCAGCGCGCGATCTTCGGCAGCGGACTCGGCGGCGCGGCATTGAACATGCCATCACGCTGGATATCGAAACAGCCCAGGCAGTCAGCCCCATGCTGACGGGCACTCCAACCAGCACTGACCTCTCACCGCACCTACGCGTGATGCAGGCAGGACGCACCTACGTAGTCCTGCACACCCACCCACGCAGTACCTCCTTCTCCGACCTCGACATTCGCATCCTGTCCGACCATGAGCGAATTCGTGTCATGATTGCCGTAGGCAGCGATGGAACTTGGCACATCCTGAGCCGCCAGTATGACCCCGAAGTTGCCCACAACCGAACCGTTGAGATCGACTTCCTGAGGACGCTCGCCGCACCCGTCGACGCCAGTGTTCCTCCGGCGGAACGCATCCATGGTGCGATGGAGAAGGCTGCAGTGCGCCACGGTTGGCAGTATGATCGTGTCACAGGTGAGAGCAGTGGACGAGAAAATCTTTAGAGCCTATCTCGACTACACCGATGAACTCGGCAGACGTGGCATCCTCGATCATTCGCTAAACGACGCCATCGCGGACGGCAAATCCGTCGAAGAGCACATGATCGACGTTCTTCGTGCAGCCGGTAGACTGCCGGCCGGTTGGGATCAGGCAACCGACGCGCCTGCCCGGCAGTCAGCCTGAACTGCCCTAGCGATCCGAGACAGGCTGAGCGCCGCGCGCATCCGGCATCATCCCCCACGCGGCCGGCCCGGCAACGGGTCACCAGGGCCGGGGGAGGCAGCGTGCGGATCGGCATCAACGGGTACTTCCTGCGAGAGCCGCACACCGGCATGGGGCAGCATCTGACCTACCTGCTCCACGCGCTCGACGCCCACCCGCACGGCGACGAGCAGTACGCCCTGCTGAACCCGCGCTTTCCCGAAGCGCCGTCGCTGCTCGGGCCGGGCGGCCGGCCGCGGACCGAGCTTGGCCCGCTCAGCCGCCGCTTCCGGGCCACCGAGACCGCGCTCGGGCCGGCCCGCGTGCCGCTGCAGCTGCGGAAGCTCTGGTTCGAGCAGGCCGGGGTGCTGCTGGCCGGCCGGCGAGCCAGCATCGACCTGCTGCACTCGCCGTACTGGACCAACCCGCTGTGGTCGCCCTGGCCGACCGTCGTCACAGTTCACGACGTCATCCAGCTGGTGTTGCCCGAGTACCAGACGCTGGCCCGCCAGCGCGCCTACTTCGGGCTGGTCACGCGGGCGCTGAAGAAGGCGACGGCCATCATCACCGTCAGCGAGTGCTCCAAGCGCGACCTCGTGCGCACCATCAGCGTGCCCCCCGAGCGGGTCCACGTCATCGAGAACGCCATCCCCGAGACGCTCCAGCCGGTCACCGAGCCGGAGGCGCTGGCCGCCGTTCGCCAGCGCTACGGCCTGCCCCAGCAGTTCGTCCTCTACCTGGGCGCGAACGACTGCCGCAAGAACCTCGACGGGCTGATCCGCGCCTACGGCACGCTGCCGGCTACGCTCCGCGCGGCGTACCCGCTGGTCATCGCCGGGCGGCAGTGGCCCCACGATCACCCGCTGTACCCGGATCCGAAGAAGGTCGTCCGCGAACTGGGGCTGGACGGGCAGGTCATCTTCACCGGCGGCGTCGAGCAGGCCGACAAGGCCGCGCTGCTGAGCGCCGCGACGGTGTTCGCGTTCCCATCACTGTACGAGGGGTTCGGGCTGCCCGTCCTCGAAGCGATGGCCTGCGGGACGCCAGCCCTGACCGCCAGCACGTCGTCCTTGCCCGAGGTGACCGGCGACGCAGCCGTGCTGGTCGATCCGAGTAGCGTCTCGGCCATCGCCGAGGGGTTGGGCGGGCTGCTGGAGTCGCCGGAGCAGCGACGCGAGCTGTCAGCCCGGGGCATCGCGCGCGCACGACAGTATCGCTGGTCAGCAGTGGCCGAGCGGACCGTCGAGGTGTATCGGGGCGCAAGCAGGCCGTAGGGCGCAGGCAGCACGCAGCGCGCCATCGCGGCCGGCAGGGCCAGCCGGCTCAGCCTGCCGCGCGGGCGTACAGCCGCCGGTAGGCCAGCGGTGATGTGGACACGGACCGCCGAAAGTGGACCCGCAGCGCGGCGGCCGTCCCGAAACCGGCCTGCTCCGCGATCTGCTCAACCGGGCGATCAGTCGTCTCGAGCAACTCGCGGGCCAGCAGGAGCCGCTGGGTCAGCAGCCAGCGGTACGGCGTCGTGCCGTGAGCCGCGCGGAACTGGCGGGCGAACGTGCGCGGACTCATGCAGGCGCGCGCCGCCAGTTGCTCCACCGTGATGTGCTGCTCCAGGTGCGCCAGCGCCCACGAGAGCGCCTGCCCGAGTGCGTCGTCGCCAGCCTGCGCCTGGACGGGACGCTCCACAAACTGCGCCTGCCCGCCGTCGCGGTGCGCCGCCACCACCATCCGGCGTGCTACCGCGTTGGCGATCTCCGCGCCGTAGTCCAGCCGCACGACGTGCAGGCAGAGATCGATCCCGGCTGCCGTCCCCGCCGACGTCAGGATCTCACCGTCGTCCACGTAGAGCACGTCCTGCCGCACGTCCACGGTTGGATAACGACGGGCCAGAGCCTCGGCGTACCGCCAGTGGGTCGTGGCGGGGCGCCCATCGAGCAGCCCGATGCCCGCCAGCACAAACACGCCCGAGCAGATGGTGACCAGCCGTGCGCCGCGCGCATGGGCCGCGCGTACCGCCCCTGCGAGCGGCTCCGGCACCGGCTCGTCGGGGTCACGCCAGTGCGTGAAGACGATGGTGTCCGCCTGCTCGAGGTCGGCCAGCCCGTGCGGCGTATCCAGCACGAAGCCGGCGCCGGTCTGAAGCGGCGGCGGCTCGGCAGCACAGACCATGAAGCGATACCACGGCACGCCCAGCTCTGGGCGCTCCAGCCCGAAGACCTCACAGGCCACGCCCAGCTCGAACGGATGAACGCCGTTCAGCACGACCGCCGCCACGGTGTGCCGTGGCGGCTCGCAGTGGAGGGGTGGGAAAGGTGCTGGCGCATGCATCACAACGGCCATGGCAGGATCGTACCGTATCCTGGCATTCCTGCCACTCGTCCGGCGGGGCCGCGGCCTGGACAATCCTCTCCAGCACCGCCCGCGCAACGGGCGTCAGCCCGTGGATCGGGCAGCATCGGCCACGAGCCGGGCATCACCCCACCCACAGCGCTTCGGGAGGCACGACATGGATCTGGAGACGCGCCGCGCCCTGCTGCAACGGTACCGCGAAGGCCCCGCCGTGGTGGCGGCAGCCCTGGCTGGCGCGACGGACGCCGAGCTTGACGCCCGCCCGGCTGACGGCGGCTGGACTGCCCGCGAGGTCGCCATCCACCTGCCGGACAGCGAGATTAACGGCGCCGTCCGGCTGCGCCGTCTGGTCGCCGAGGACGAGCCGCACATCATCGGCTACGATCAGGAGCGGTGGGCTGAGCGGCTCTACTACAACCGCCCCATCGCGGCGGCGCTGGCAGCCCTGACCGCCATCCGCGGCCTCAACGCCGAGTTGCTCGACGCGCTGACTGAGGAGGAGTGGCAGCGAGCCGGCACGCACTCCGAGTCTGGCCGCTACGGGCTGGACACCTGGCTGCCGACCTATGCTGCCCACGCCCACGATCACGCAGACCAGATCCGGCGCGCCCTGGCCGAAGCGCGCGACCAGGCAGTCGCCGTTCCGGCCTGACGGAGCGAGGCAGGCCCTCACCCCGATCTCCCCCTCACCCCCAGCCCCTCTCCCTCCAGGGGCTGACTTCCCGACAGTTATTGCGAAGGCGGGTCCACCATCTGCGGAACCCGGAGGTTGAATGACCGAAGGGAGGCAGATGATGGACCCGCTAGGAGTATGGCAAGGATGGGGCCGCGAGGTGG
>JADZEM010000072.1 GCA_020850535.1 Chloroflexota bacterium | reverse complement strand
TGGTGTACCCGAAGCATCATGGAACGGTCGGTCGGGGACTGAAGTCCCCGCCTACAGTCACACCGTCGCTGCGCGACGGACGCAGGGAACGGCTGGGGCTGGCGAGCTTGGAGCGTCGCGCAGCGACAGCAGGATGGTAGGCGGGGCTTTCAAGCCCCGACGCCGCCGCACGACGCGCTCAACATACGATTGCACTGGTAGCAGCATCAGGGCGATGGCATGACGAGCACGTCCTGCGACCTCGTCGGGGACTGAAGTCCCCGCCTACAGTCACGCCGTCGCTGCGCGACGGACGCAGGGAACGGCTGGGGCTGGCGAGCCTGGAGCGTCGCGCAGCGACTGCAGGAGTGTAGGCGGGGCTTTCAAGCCCCGACGAGGCCGCACGACAACATCAACATGCGATCGCCCTGGGGAGAGGGGGCGGATGCCCGCTGTCCCGTGCGGCGCTGACGTATACTCGCCAGTGAGAGAACCCCACGCGTGGAATCTCCACGCCACAGGAGCGCGCGACCGATGGCTTCCGGGCCTGCGAGCGCCGAGGGCGGAGCTCGCACCGCCCTCCCGGCCCGCATCATCTCCCAGCTGCGCGAGATCCTCGGACCTGACGGCGTCCTCACCCGCTACGAGGACTTGCTCGTCTACGAGTACGACGCCTACATGGACCGCGCCCTGCCTGAGGCGGTGATCCGCCCCACCACCGGCCAGCAACTGGCCGCCGTGGTGCAGCTTGCCGTCCGCGAGCGGCTCGCCATCACCGCGCGGGGCGGCGCGAGCGGCCTGAGCGGCGGCACGATCCCCGTGCGCGGCGGCCTCGTGGTGGACCTCAACAGCATGCACCGCATCCTGAAGGTGGACCCCGACAACGGGCTGGCGCTCGTGCAGCCGGGCCTCATCAACCTCGACCTGACCACCGCCGTCACGCCGCTCGGCCTCTACTACGCGCCGGACCCGTCCAGCCAGAAGACCAGCACCATCGGCGGCAACATTGCCGAGAACTCGGGCGGGCCGCACTGCCTCTCGCACGGCATGACGACGAACCACATCGTCGGGCTGGAGCTGGTCACGCGGGACGGCCTGCTCTGCACGCTCGGCGGCCCCGCGCCCGACGCGCCCGGCTACGACCTCGTCGGGCTGGCGGTCGGCTCGGAGGGCACCTTCGGCGTCGTGACGCAGGCCTGGGTGCGGCTGCTGATCGCGCCGCCCGTCACGGTGACCTTCCTGGCCGCCTACGAGACCATCGAGGCGGCTGGCGCAGCCGTCTCGGCGCTGGTGGCGGCAGGGGTGGTGCCGGGCGCACTGGAGCTGATGGACGAGCCGTCGATCCAGGCGCTCGAAGCCGCGTTCCACGTCGGCTACCCGCCGGGCGCCGGGGCGATCCTCCTGGTGGACGTCGAGGGGCTGCCGGAAGCGGTCGAAGAGCAGGAAGTGCTGGTACGCCGCATCTGCGAGGAGACGCCCGGCTCGATGGTCGTCCAGTACGCGGGCACCCAGGCCGAGCGCGACAAGCTCTGGGCCGCCCGCAAGGGCGCGCTGGCCGCCTGTGGCCGCGTCGCCCCCAACTACTACCTGTGCGACGGCACGGTGCCACGCTCCAAGCTGGCCGATGTCCTTGGGACGGTCCGGCAGCTCGGCATCCGGTACGGCGTGAACGTGATGACGGTCGCCCACATCGGCGACGGCAACCTGCACCCGATCATCGCCTTCGACGCCCTGGAGGAGGGCATCATCCCGCGCGTCGAGGCCGCCCACGACGAGCTGGTGGAGGCGTGCGTCGAGGCCGGCGGCACCATCACCGGCGAGCACGGCGTCGGGCTGGAGAAGCGGAAGTACATGCCGCTGATCTTCACGCCGCACGATCTGGAGAAGATGGCCCTGGTGCGCGACGCCTTCAACTCGACGGGCCTCTTCAACCCCGGCAAAGTCCTCCCCGACCCAGGAGCCGAGACCGCGAAGGTCGCCATCCCGATCGGGATCGGCGCGGCCATCGGCCCGGACACCTGGGTCTGAGGCGAGTTGTCAGTTGTCAGCAATCAGTGGTTGACGGCCACGCCCGTGTCGGCGCCCCTCGTCCCTGGAGGGAGAGGGGCCGGGGGTGAGGGGGCCGCCGGCCACGTTTCCTACGATCCACGATCGATGACCCACAACCTCGGAGCACACGCATGACGACGACCGGCCCCGCGGCGGGCTTCACCATTCCCGACCCGCCGTCTGACGCGGCGATGGGGGCCTGCGTCCACTGCGGCCTCTGCCTCCCCCACTGTCCGACCTTCCGCGAGCTGCGCGTCGAGACGGCCTCCCCGCGCGGGCGGCTCCACCTGATGCGCGCCCTCGGCGAGGGGCGGGTCGAGGCGACGGATACCTTTGTCGAGCACATGTCGCTCTGCCTGGACTGCCGCGCCTGCGAGGCCGCCTGCCCGACCGGCGTCAAGTACGGCTATCTGATGGAGGCGACCCGCGCCGAGATCCAGGCCCGGCGTCCGCGCACCGGCTTCGCCAAGGTGCTGGGGTGGCTGGTCTTCAAGCAGCTGTTCCCCTACCCCGAGCGGCTGGCCCTCTTCGCCGGCTTCTTGCGGGCCTACCAGCGGACCGGGCTGCAACAGCTGGTCCGGGCGACGGGCCTGCTCAAGCGGCTGCCCGGCAAGCTCGACGAGGCCGAGGCGCTCCTGCCGCGCATCTCCTCCCGCTTCTTCGAGCCGAAGGGGAGCGTCCCGCCGCGCGGGGCGCTTCGCAAACGGGTGGCGTTCTTCGCCGGCTGCATCATGCGGGTGGCGTTTGCCGAGACGAACCGGGCCACCGTCCGCGTGCTCTCGCGGGCCGGCTGCCAGGTGGACATGCCCGAGGAGCAGATCTGCTGCGGCGCGCTCCACATCCACTCCGGCGAGCGCGAGCAGGCCAAGGATTTCGCGCGGAAGAACATCGCCGCCTTCGAGCAGTCGGATGCCGAGTGGGTCGTGGTGAACGCGGCCGGCTGCGGCGCGGCGCTCAAGGAGTACGGCGAGCTGCTGGAGCATGACCCTGTCTGGGCCGAGCGCGCGCAGGCATTCAGCGCCCGCGTCCGCGACTTCAGCGAGGCGATGGCCGCCCTGCCCCAGGAGGGCGCGCCACCGGCGCTGAATGCGAAGGTCGTCTACCAGGATGCTTGCCACCTGCTGCACGCGCAGCGGGTCCACCAGCAGCCGCGCGATGTGCTCACGTCCATCGTCGGGGTCAACCTCGTGGAGATGCGCGACGGCGACCGCTGCTGCGGGAGCGCCGGCATCTACAACCTGACCGAGCCAGAGATGGCCGAGCGGCTCGGCGCGAACAAGGTGGAGAACGTCGATCAGACGGGCGCGGATGTCGTGGTGAGCGCCAATCCCGGCTGCCTGATCCAGTTGCGGGCCGGCCTCGAGAAGCGCGGCTCGAAGACGAAAGCCGTACACCTGGCGGATTTCCTCGACGCCGCCTCCCGTGACTGAACCAGCGTCAAGTGACCCCACCCCTGAGGGCTCTCCGGGGGGTGAGGTCATCCCGACGGGGCACCGGCGTGAGGTCACATTGCGTCTCCTGCGGGATCCCGTCGTCGTCGGGGCGCTCTGCGTGCTGCTGGGGCTGCTGGCGCGCCTCAATGGGCTGAACCTCGCCTACACTTCGGACGAGGGCTACTGGCTCCAGCGGACCGTCCGCTTTGGCGATGCCGTCCTGACCGGCGCCTGGGCCAACACCTACCGCAGCGGCCACCCGGGCGTCACCGTGATGTGGACCGGCGTCGTGGGGATGGGGCCAGGGGCCGTCAGGTTCTACGCCGGGCCGCAGTCCATCAGCGCCCCGGCCCTGGAGAGCGCGCCGGGCGCAGAACGGCTGATGAGCGCTGGCCGCGTCGCCATCGCGCTCCTCGCTGCCACGCTGTTCGGGGTCGTGACAGCCCTGGCCGGCCGGCTGCTAGGGACGCCCGGCCTGATCGGCGGCCTGCTGCTGGCCGCCGATCCGTACACCGTCGGCATGACGCGCCTGCTCCACGTCGACGCCCTGCTCACCCCGTTCCTGCTCGTCGCCGTGCTCTCTGCGCTGATCTACTGGCTGCAAGATCGCCGCTGGCCGTTCCTGCTGCTCTCCAGCGTGACCGGCGGGCTGGCGCTGCTCACCAAAGCGCCGGCCGTCAGCCTGCTGCCGTTCGTCGGCATCCTCTGGCTGGTAGTCGTCCGTCCGTGGCGTATCAGCCCTCTGCGCCACTGGCGAGCGTGGCTCCCGCCGATCCTCTGGGGGCTGGGCCTGCTGGCGGTCTACGCCGCCCTCTGGCCGGCTGTCTGGGTGCAGCCCGTGGAGGTGCTGACCGCCGTGGCGCGCTTCGCCGTGACGCTCGGCGGCGCGCCACACCTCTGGCCCACCTACTTCCTGGGCCAGCCGACCACCGGCGACCCCGGCCTGCTGTTCTACCCGGTCGCCATCCTGCTGCGGCTCGGGCCGGTCGCCAGCGTGGGCCTGCTGCTGCTCGGCGCTCTCGGAGTGATGCGGAAGCTGCCACGGGGCCGCGCCGTGCTCTGGCTGCTGACCTTCGTCGTGGTCTTCCTGGACGTCATGGCCATCGGCTCCAAGAAGTTCGACCGCTACATGCTGCCGGCCATTGGCGTGCTGACGGTCCTCGGCGGCGTCGGCGTCTGTGCGCTGGCCGCCCAGTTGGCGCCCAGACTCGGGGTGGCTGTCGTCGTGGTGGCGGTGCTCGGGCAGGGACTCTGGCTCGCCAGTGCGTACCCGTACCCGCTGGCGGCGTACAACCCGCTGCTCGGCGGCACGGCCACCGCCCGCCAGACGCTGATGGTCGGGTGGGGGGAGGGGCTGGAGCAGACGGCCGCCTACCTGAACGCCCTGCCGAACGCGCGCCGCGTCAGCGTGTCCACCCAGTACCACCACGTTCTGCGGCTGGCCTTCGGCGGGCGCACCGTGCGCGTGCCGGCCGCCCAGCCGGTCGACTACTACGTGGTCTACGTCAACATGGTGCAGCGGAACACGGTGCCGATCCCCGTCCGCCAGGCGATGGCCAGCAGCGAGCCGGTCTTCACGGCGACGGTCAACGGCGTGCCGTTCGCCTGGGTCTACCAGGGGCCGTTCAGCATCATGTCAGCGCGGGATGTGCCCACGGGCGGCGACGACGAGACGGACGACGAAGGCGCCGCGCCAGCACCCTGAGCCGCCAGCACAGCGGGCCGCCCGTGGGCCGCGGCGCAAGAAGGCGAGCGCATGGGCGCTCACGCACCCGGGCGTGAGACGATCCGTGCAGAAGCGTGCAAAAACGCGCGAATATACGGCCCTTTGTCTGACCGTTGCGCGTTCTCAGGGATAGAGGCTCGGATTTCGAGGCGTGCGAGATCCGACCAGGGTCCGGCGTTCTGACCTGAACGCGTGCCGGCCGCCTGCTTCCTTGACGACATCTCTGCATCGCTCTGCCGGGGGAGGCTATTGCTGTGTCCGCTCCACATCCCGAGTCTGGTCTCGTCACCCCGCGTCGCGGCTTCGGCCGCCGCCGTTTCCTCGAGCTGGCTGGCACCGCCGGCGCTGCCGCCCTGGTCACCACGGGCCTGAACTTCTCCCTCATCAAGACGCCATCGCTGTTCGCCGCCGGCGGCAACGTCGAGGCGCTGGTGCTCACCTGCATGGACTTCCGCCTCGTCAACGAGGTCGGCTTCCTGCTCAACGAGCACGGCCTCGTCAACAAGTACGACCAGATGATCCTGGCCGGCGCGACGCTCGGCGTGGCGACAGACAAGTACCCGGCCTGGGCCGACACGTTCTGGAACCACCTGGATCTGGCGATCAAGCTGCACAGCGTCAAGCGGGTCATCGCCGTGAATCACCGCGACTGCGGCGCGTTCAAGCTGGTGTTCGGCAAGGACTATGGCAAGCTGCCCGACGAAGAGACCGAGATCCACACCAAGGTGATGACGGACTTCAAGGCCGCCGTTGCCAAGAAGCAGCCGAACATCGACGTTGAGCTGCTGCTGATGTGGCTCGACGGCCACGTGCAGCCCATCGGCGAGGGCGCAGCGGCCAAGGCGCCCGCCGGGGGCCACTGATGCGCGCCCGGCGCATCGGATCGCAGCCACGGCTGCGATCGGGCGCGTGGCGCTCGGCACAGCTCCGTGTGCTCGGCGTGACGGCGGCGGCGGTGCTCCTCCTCTCGGCCTGCGCCAGGGAGGAGATCGTCTACATCGACCCACGCGAGTCTGGGCACGGAGGGTACACCCCGTTTGAACGCAGCACGAGTCCACGGGTGCATCCGGACAGCCACTACACGCCAGCCGACGATGTCCAGATCGGCGGCGACCTCCACGCCCCTGCCGAGTACGTCCCGGTCGCGCAGCAGGGCAGCCAGTGGGTCCACACTGATGGCGAGAACCGGGCGGTCGCGCAGTTCCCCCTCGAATACGAGCGCATGACCGGTATCGGGGCGAGCGCTGGCTTCCAGGTGACTGGTGGCGGCCATGGCGCGGCTGCCGGAGCGCCCGGCGCGGCTGCTCCGGCGCTGGCCGCTGCTGCTGCAAAGCCCGACGCACCGGCCATCGCCGGCCCGAAGCCGCCAGCTCCGGGCGCCGGACCGCTCCTCCAGCAGGGTGGCCCGATGATCGGGCCGGCCACGCCAGCGGCGAAGCCGGGCAGCGGGGCGGCCGCGCCGACGCCCGCCCCGCGCCTGAGTCTGGGTACGGGCCTTGGCGCGACGGCCGGCCCGAACGCCCGGCAGAGCGCGAACGCCCTGGCGCTCACGGACGATGACAAGGATCCGGACACGGCCACCATCAGCGGCAAGGTCGAGGGTATCGTCGGTCCGGTGGTGACCGTCAGGACGGCGACCGGTACGGCCAACTTCAAGCTGGCGGACCGTGCCCGCACGGATCGCGACGCCGTCGGCTCGCCGACCGATCTCAAGCCCGGCCAGTTCGTCGGCATCGTCCAAACGCCCGGCGGTCCGGCCACGACCATCCGTCTGTACGCCACGGGGCCAACCATGCCGCGCCCGGGCATGGCCCCGATTGTCGGCTCGCGGACGGGGCAGATCACGACGTTTGGGTCAGTCGTCACGCTCCAGTTCGGCGGCCTGCTGCTGAACACCGGCTCGGAGACGACGACGATCACGGTGCCAGCCGGCGTCGAGATCCTCAAGGCGGTCCCGTCTGATGCCTCGGCCGTCACGGTGGGCGCGAACATCATCGCCACGGGCGTCGTCGGCCCGGACAATACGCTCCAGGCGACGTCGGTGCGGGTGGTGAGCGGGGGGAATCGGTAGCGTCAGACGCGCGTCGCTGGCCAGGTTGGGCGGGGCGTCTGCAGGGCGATTGCACGTTGGGCGCGTCGCGCAGCGTCGTCGGGGGTTGATGGCGTTCTGAGAACTCCACCGCACATGCAATCGCCCTGGCAGGAGATGCCGTCATGTGGTGGTGCCTCGCTGGGCGGCCGAGGTATGCTGCGCGGCCGAAGACGATGACACGGTTGAGCGCGATTCGACTCCGCATCAAGACCCGCGAACGCCGTTTCATCCTGTCAGACGTCGGGGCGCTCGACGCGCTGCTGCGGTCGCGCGGCCGCCCCGCCGAGTACATCCCAGGACGCCCTGAGACCGAGATCACGACGGTCTACTTCGACACGCCCAAGGGCACCTGGAGCCAGGGACGCTCCCAGACCAAGCTGCGCGCCCGCAGCTACCAGGACCCCGCGACGTGGTGGTTCGAGCTGAAGCGGCGCGAGGATGCCAACGTCGAGAAGTGGCGCTGCCCGATGTCCCCGGACGAGGTCGTGGAGACGCTGGATGGCGCCCGTCGCTGGCGGACGGCCCGCCGGCTGGTTGGCGCGGACCCGCTGGTGGCGCTGTTTGCCGTGCGCTGCCGCCGCGTGGCGTTCGAGTGGCCCGGCCTGCGCGTCACGCTCGACCGCGACCTGGCGTTTCATGCCGTCGAGCCTGCCCACCCCCTGGAAGTCGGTGCGCGCCTCGCGCGGCTGGACGGCGTGGTCGTCGAGGTCAAGTGCCGGCGTGGGGCGCCCTCGTGGCTGCTGCCGGCCCTTGACGGCTGCGAGGTCGCCGACTTCTCGAAGTCTCGCTACGCCCTGGCCCTGCGGGCAGGCGCGGCACGGCCCTTGCCGCGGCAGGAAGCTGCCTGCCTGACGCCCGTGGGGTGAGCGGCGCAGAGGGCGCTCACGGGATCAGCAGACCCGGCAGCGCCCGACGCCGCACCCGTACCGCTTACCTCCGACGCGTGCTATGGAGGTTTCACCGTGGCTCTGGCTTAGATCAGGCTGGAGCGCGGCCAGTCACGCTCGCCCACGTCGTGGGCGGTCACGCTCAGGCGGATATCTGGTCCGGTCTGTGAGACGGCGTCAAAGGGGACGTAGATGTCCCGGGCCATCGGACGGTCCACCAGAAAGTCCGTATCGCGGATCTCCTTAACCTGCCCAACACGCTCGCCGTCCGCGCCGAAGACCTCCATGCCAACGGTCATCCGGCTCCCGGTCTCGGCAGCCGAGCGGACACCGGGTGCGGCGGAGGCTGGAGTCGGGATCCGCTCGTTTGGGCCTGCCGCGTAGGCGCGGTCCGCCGGCCCGACACGCCGCCGGGCAGTCGCCGACGGCGACGCGTTCCCGCCGAACGACTCGGTCAGCCCTGCCGCCGCTTCCGCCACGGCACGCTTCGCCTCGTCGACCACGGCCGTCATCCCAAAGAACTCGTGGGTCACTCCCGGGTAGATGGTCACCGTGGTCGGCACGCCGGCCTGCTGCAGCCGGGCTGCGTACGCTTCGCCCTCCGAGCGGAGCGGATCGATCTCCGCCAGGATGACCGTCGCCGGGGGAAGCCCTGAGAGATCGGCCGCCAGCAGCGGGGAGGCCAGCGGGCTCTGCCCGTCGGCATCGTTCTCCAGGTACTGCTCCCAGAACCAGTGCATCATCGGCGCATTCAGCGGCTGTGCGTCCGCATACTGCTGGTACGACGGCGAATCGAACGCGTGGACGGTGACCGGGTACACCAGGAGTTGGTGGATCGGCATCGGGCCGCCGCGCTCGCGAGCCTGCAGCGCGACGCCCGTCGCGAGGTTGCCGCCGGCGCTCTCGCCGCCCACGGCGACACGGTTCGGATCGCCCTTGAATGAGGCGGCGTTTCGCTGGGCCCACTGGAATGCGAAGTCGGCGTCCTCGGCGGCCGCCGGAAACTTGTGCTCCGGCGCCTGCCGATAATGGACCGACACGACGATGCACCGCGCAGCGTTCGTGAGCGCCCGCGCAGACGCGTCATAGGTATCCAGGTCGGCAAGGACCCAGCCGCCGCCGTGGAAGTAGACCAGCACCGGAAACGGTCCCGTTCCATCGGGCGTGTAGATGCGGGCTGGCAGGTCACCACTCGGGGCCGGGATCTTGATGTCTTCCACGAAGCCTATGGCCTCTGGAGCCGTGGCAAGGCCGCGCTTCTTCGCGACGGCGGCAGCCGCCGTCGCGGGCGTCGGACCCATCCGCGCCACCTTTGCCGGCAGGTTCTCGACGGACGGAACGGGCGTCTTCTGATGTGCTTCGATCACCTCACGCATCTGCGCGTTCATCGGAAAGGGAGAGTTGGTTGCCATGGCGCTTCCTTCTGTCAGGGCTGCTGACTGTGCAGCCTCTGCACATGCCGCGCCAGGCATCTGTACGCGCTCGCCCGGAATACGCGCGGAACAGTCGGTGCATCCGCACACCGGCCGGTCATCACGGAAGAGCGCAGCGCCGCGAGGTCGCGCTGGGCGGCCGGATTGGAGGATGCACGTGGTGTGCATGCGGCGAGGAAGCAGGTTCCAATCACGCGTAGGGCTGTTCGATTCTGCGACGCCGCGGGAGCATGAGGGGGAGGCTGGGCGAGGAGGCGTGGGATGGCCCGCGCGTGTGCCCGTGCGCCTGCGATGCTGCAACATGGCCGAGCATTGACAGCCGGCCGGTTCTGACGCATAGTCCCGGCGTGTCAGCGACGCGGCCAATGACGGCCGCCGGGAGGACTGGGATGCGTCTGGTAACCTACCGTCAGCAGACGGGCGCAGCGCGCGCCGGGGCCCTGACCGAGCATGGCGTTGTCGACCTGCTCGCCGCCGATCCAGGTCTGCCTGCCGATGTCCTCGGCCTGATTCAGGGCGGTCCCGAAACACTGGACCGCGCCCGCGCCGCCGCGCAGGGCGGTGCGGCCACGCCACTCGACGCGGTGACGCTGCTCGCGCCGATCGCGCGCCCGCCGAAGATCGTCTGCATCGGCGTCAACTACGCCGACCATGCTGCCGAGGCCGGCCGTGCGCTGCCGCGCTGGCCCAGCGTCTTCCTCAAAGCGCCAAGCTGCATCGTCGGCCCGAACGATCCGATTGTCCGGCCGCCCACCACCGAGCAGCTCGACTACGAGATCGAGCTGGCGGTGGTGATCGGGAAACGAGCGAAGTCGGTCCCGCGTGAGGAGGCGCTGGGCTACGTCGCCGGCTACACGATCATGAACGACGTGAGCGCACGCGACCTTCAGCTTGGCAAGGACGGCGGCATCATCCTCGGGAAGAACTTCGACAGCTCAGCGCCGTTCGGCCCCTGCCTGGCGCTCGCCGACGAGATCCCCGATCCGAGCCACCTCCAACTGCGGACCTGGATCAACGGTCAGCTGCGCCAGAACGGCAACACCCACACGCTGATCTTCGACGTACCCGCCATCATCGCCTTCCTGACCCAGCAGCTCACGCTGGAGCCGGGCGATATCATCGCCACGGGCACGCCGGCCGGCGTGGGCCTGGGGCTGCATCCGCAGGTGTGGCTCCAGCCCGGCGACCGGATCCGCATGGAGATCGAAGGGATCGGCGTCCTGGAGAACACCGTCATCTGACGAGACGTGGATCGTGGATCGTGGATCGTGGATCGTGGATCGTGGATCGTGGGAATGTAAGCTCGCGACTCACAATTGTCATCCTGAGCGCAGCGAAGGACCTCACCCGCTGACCGTCATCGTGCGCCCCTCCCGCTGACCGTCAACCCTCGCGTCACCCGCC
Source organism: Chloroflexota bacterium (assembly GCA_020850535.1). Lineage (NCBI taxonomy): Bacteria > Bacillati > Chloroflexota > Chloroflexota bacterium. Next base: position 7,706 of record JADZEM010000072.1, on the reverse strand, counting down.
GACCGTCAACGTTCGCGTCAGCGGGTGAGGTCCTTCGCTGCGCTCAGGATGACAACAGCAACTTGCATGCTTTCACCAACATCTACGACCTACGACCTACGACCTACGACCTACGACCTACGACCTACGACCTACGACCTACGACCTACGACCTACGACCTACGACCTACGAAGGAGGGATTGACGCATGAGCGATGGCCGGCAGATCGCCATTGGAGTGACGTTCCCGCAGACCGAGATCGGCGCGGACGTCGGCGGCGTCCGCGAGTACGTGCAGACGGCTGAGGGGCTTGGCTACAAGCACCTGCTGATCTACGATCACGTGCTCGGCGCGGACACCTCGGCGTATCCGGGCTGGAGCGGGCCGTACACGTCGGAGACGATGTTTCACGAGGTCTTCGTGCTTTTCGGGTACGTGGCGGCAGCCGCCCCGAAGCTGGAGCTGGTGACCGCCGTCGTGATCCTGCCGCAGCGGCAGACAGCGCTCGTGGCGAAGCAGGCCGCCGAGATCGACGTGCTGAGCGGCGGCAAGCTGCGCCTCGGCGTCGGCATCGGGTGGAACTGGGTCGAGTACGAAGGCCTGGGCATGAGCTTCAAGAACCGGGCACGGCGCTTCGAGGAGCAGATCGCGCTGCTGCGCCGCTACTGGCAGGAGCCGGCCTTCACCCACAACGGCCAGTACGAGACGGTGACGGCGGCCGGCATCAACCCGCTGCCGATCCAGCGCCCGATCCCGATCTGGATCGGCGGCTCGGCTGAACCAGCCCTGAAGCGCGCCGCCGAGGTGGCGGATGGCTTCTTCCCGCAGCGGCCACTGGAGGGCGGTTGGCCCGCGACCCTGGAGCGGATGCGCGGCTGGCGCGAGGCGGCTGGGAAGCCGTGGGAGGGGTACGGCATCGAGGCGCGCATCAACGCCGGCACCGGCGCTCCGGACGACTGGCGCGCCACCTACGAGGAGTGGAAGTCGCTCGGGGCGACGCACATCACGATCAACACGATGAACGGCGGCTTGAAGGGGCCAGCGGAGCACATCGCGCGCATCCGCGAGGTCAAGGACACCCTCGGTTAGCCAGCAGGTACGCGCCGATTGCTCCCCTCTCCCCTTGAGGGCCGTGGAGAGCCGCGTAGCCGAGAGGCTCCATGGTAGGAAGAGAGGGGCCGGGGGTGAGGGGAATCTCGCTCACAGCTGGATGCGCAGCACGACGCGGCCATCGCCCGGGCGGCGCATCTCGACGGCGAACGACGTCAACTGCTGCGCCATCTCCCGCATCGCGCGGGAGGTCTCGGCGGCAGGATCGCCGGCCAGGACCACCCAGACGGTCCGTCCGGCGTTCGGCTGGAGCAGGAGTCGCTCGACCTCCGCGACGTTCCGCAGGACCGTCGCCCCGGTATGCACGTCCCGCAAGGGCGTACGGTCTGCCCAGACGTACTTCGCGTAGCCTTCACCGCGGAGCCAGTAGTCCGTTCGTCCGAGGTAGTGGCTGGTCAGCGTCGGGGCGAAGCTGACCACCACGTCCGCAGGCTGACGGCCGGCCATCGCCTGGACCCAGGTGCTGGAGACGGCCCGCGAGCGCGCATCGGCCAGCAGGCGGCCAGGGTCCAGGCTGAAGACCAGCAGCCCGACGAGCAGCCCGATCTGGATTAGGTGGCGCGCCTTCCCGAGCCGCCGGACGCCGGCCAGCGCCGAGACGATGACTGGCCCGGCCCGGGCCACAGCCGCCGCCGCGACCACGGCCAGGAACGGCAGCGCTGCCAGCATGTAACGCGACTCGCCGCGCCGCACCAGCCCGAAGCTGTTGAAGCCAACCACGGCCAGCACCATCAGCAGGCAGGGCATGACGCCGCGCCCAGCCAGCAGCGCCCGCCAGCCCGGGCGCGAAAGCGGCAGCGCCAGCGCCGCCGCTGGCAGCAGCCAGCCATGCCAGCCGCCCAGGATGCCCAGGCTCAGCTCGACGCCGCGCGGGTCCAGGCTCAGCCGCAGATACTCGCGGAACTCGCCGGTCGAGCCGCCGAGGGTCGGGGCGCGGAGCGCCAGCGAGAGCAGCCCGACAATCGTGACGCTTCCCAGTGCCAGGCCCCAGAACAACAGCACGGCGTGCCAGGAGGCCGGCCACGGATGCGCGATGGGGCTGCCCCGCTGCCGCAGCCGGCGTGCCTCCCACCAGCGACCCAGATCGAGCAGCAGCGCGGCCGGCAAGAGCAGTACCGCAAGCTCGTGGGAGAAGACCGCTGCCGTGGCTGCCAGACCGGCCCGCAGGCGGTCACCGGGCCGGTCTCGCACGAGCCAGCCGAGGGCCATCGTGAGCCAGAACAGGAACGACGAGTAGAGCCACGCCTCGCGGGCCTGCAAGACCAGCGGCGGCGAGAAGGCGACGATCGCGGCGGCGACGATCGCCGGGCGGTGTCCGCCCGCCAGCCGGCCCAGCCAGTAGACCGAGGCGACGAGCAGCGTGGCGAAGATCAGGTCCGTGAGCCGAGTCGCCTGATCCGTCTGCCCAACGGTCACGAACGTCAGCGCGTTCAGGTAGGCCGGGAGCAGGCCACGCGTGTAGAGGAAGCCGTCCGGCAGGATCGGGAGGCCGTGCTCCACGATGCCTTTCGCGGCGAGCGCCAGGCGGGCCTCGTCGCGCCCCATCGTGCCCTGGACGACTGGCAGGCCGGCCGCCCGCACCACGGAGGCCAGGAGCAGAACGCAGAGCAGGCTGGCAGGCATGCTCGCCAGCCCAAGACGATCCCAGACGCTCGGGACGCGCGGCGCGGGTGATACGATTGCGGAGTGGGAATCCAGTTCGGCGCGGGCCACGTATCGGAGCCTGACGGGTCAGGTGGGCACGCGTCCAGCGGCGCGCAGCCCTCGGATCTAAGCATCGCGGAAACGGGCGACGCCGTGCCCGCCGGCCTTCATGCTCCTGTCATCATTGCGTCGCCCGGGAATGCATCAGCGCATGCTGACGGCGCGCCAGTGTCCGAGTTGTCCGTGCCGGGATTGCGGGGCCGCTGGTACACGGCCATGCTCGGCCTGGTCTTCGTAGCCGCGCTGCTGACGCGGCTGATCGGCCTCGGCGGCGCGGTCACCGAGGACGAGGATCAGTGGATCGCCCGGACTGGGACGTTCGCGCACGGGCTGGCGATGGGCGCCTGGCAGCGCACCTACCTGACCGGTCACCCGGGCGTCACCGTGATGTGGCTGACGACCGCTGCACTGGGGCTCGGCCGCGCGCAGCCATTCGAGCGAGCCAGCGGCTCGGCTGACGTGACCGCCGTCCCTGATTTCTTGCCGGCGCTCGAACGGGCGCGGGCGCCGTTTGCCGTGCTGCAAGCCGGGCTGGTCGCGCTGGCGGCGGCGCTCGTCGGGCGGCTCATGGGCCGGGCCATCGGGCTGACGGCCGGCCTGCTCCTGACGGCCGAGCCGTTCTGGGCGGGCGTCGGCCCCATCGTCGGGATGGATGGGCTGCTGTCCGGCTTGCTGAGCGTGTCGTTGCTGGCGCTGCTGCTGGCGTGCGGCCTGGGCATCAGGACGGCGAGCAGCCTGCCGGTCGGCACGGCGAGCGGCCGGCCGGACGGCTCCCGCTACAACGCTCGTGCGGAGGTCGGCTGGACGATCCTGAGCGGGGCGGCCTTCGGGCTGGCGTTCCTGACCAAGACGACGGCGCTGTTCGCCGGCCCGATGGTCCCCCTGCTGGCGCTCCTGGCCGGCTGGCTGGCCTGGAGAGCGCGCAGCCCGGCCCGCTGGTGGCTGCTGCCGGTGCGGATCGGCGGCGTCTGGCTGCTGGCCGCCGGGCTGGTGATCTGGGCAGTCTGGCCGGCGGCGTGGTTCGCGCCGGTCAGCACCGTCGTGCGGGCGATTGCGTTCAGCGTGAGCCTGGGGAACACGCCGCATGCTCCGGGCAACTTCCTGCTCGGGCAACCCGTCGAGGAGCCGGGGCCGCTGTTTTACCCCGTGGCGCTCCTGGTGCGCATTGGTCCCGCCACGATGCTGGGCCTGCTCCTGCTGTTCGTGTTCGGCGCGGCCGTGCCACCGCGGCGGGCGATCTGGCCGCTCGTGGGGTACGTCGCCCTGTTCTTGCTGCTCCTGACGGTGGCTGCCAAGAAGGTGGATCGCTACCTGCTGCCGGTGTTGCCGGTGCTCGGCATCCTGGCGGCCATCGGCTGGCTGGAGCTTGGCCGGAGACTGCCCGCATGGCTGACACGGCTGCGTCGCGGGGCAGCGCGGCCGGGCGCACCGGCTGGAGCGACGAGCGCACCGGCCGGAGCGATGGGCGTATCCGCCCAGCCGGCGGGCATGGCGGCCGGGCTGCTGGCGGCCGGGCTGGTCGCGTTTGCCGTCCAGGTCTGGCCGATCTTGCTGGCCGGGCGCTATCCGCTGGCAGCCTACAATCCGCTGGTCGGGGGGGTGCGCACCGCCGAGCAGGCGATCCCGGTCGGGTGGGGCGACGGCCTGGACGTGGCCGGCGCGAAGATCCGCGAGCTGGCGGGCGGGCGACCGGTGACCACGGCGATCTGGTCGCCGTTGCGGGTCAACTTCGGCGCGCACGCGCCTGGGCCAGTGGTGTCGGATCGGCAACTGGCCCAGGCCGACTACTTTGTGGACTACGTGCACGCCCGGCAGCGCCGCCTGACGCCCCGGCAGCTCCTGAATCAGCGGCCAGCAGCCGTCGTCACGATTGGCGGCGTGGACTACGCGCGGATCTACCGCCTGCGATAGGAACGCCGCCGTGGCGTGATCGGCGCTTGCGTCGTCCCTGCTCCCGCGCACAGGTCGCATGGTCGGATAGTTTCAACGGCGTGACCAGCGGCAGAATCACAGTCAGGTCTGCGAGTTCCCCTGTCATCCTGAGTACATGTCATCCTGAGTACATGTCATCCTGAACGGAACGAGCGTGCGAGTGAAGTGAAGGATCTCACCCGCTGACGCGATGCTTGAACATCAGCGGGTGAGATCCTTCGCAAGCTCAGGATGACATGTACTCAGGATGACATGTACTCAGGATGACATGTACTCAGGATGACATGTACTCAGGATGACCTGTCCGGATGCGTATCGACCTGCGACGACCAGGGGTCGCCAGCGCAAGACTGTCCCCCTCTGAACCCTGTGCGCGGGAGCGGGAAGGCGGAATGGCTCGGCTGCTCCTGCACCCTGAGATGCAAGCGCTACGGCGACGGCGAGGTCGGGGTGGCAGTCGGCAGCACCGGCGTGTCGGTGGGCGGAATTGGCGTCGCCGTCGGCGGTGCGGATGTTGGGGTCGGCGGCACTGATGTCGGGGTTGGCGGGGCAACTGTCGAGGTTGCCGGCGGGGTCGGCGTCGCGGCGACTGCCGGCGTTGGCGTGAGCGTCGGCGCGACGGTCGCGGCGGCGCTCGCAGTGACGGTCACCGTCGGCGCAACCGGGGGCGTGGGCGTGGCGGTGACGGGCACGGAGGTGGTGACCATGGCGGGCGGCGCGTCGCCCGCCACGCTGTAGATCTCCAGCCCCATCAGGTGGGGATCACCGCGAAGCCCGCGCACCACGTCGATGTTGAGGACGCCATCTGTCACCTTGACCGGGAACGGCCCGTAGCGCTGCCAGCCGCCCAGGGGCAGATCGCCAAGCCCGGTCGCCGCCGTGTACCCCTCCAACCTGAGATCGAGCGAGCGGTAGTTGGCACGGAAGTTCTCGCCCATCGTGACGTAGACCTCGTAGTTGCCGCTCGGAAGCGCCTGTTGGAGCTGGAAGCCCTGGCCGGTCGCGGAGACGGTGCGCCAGATGGCGGATTGCAGGATCTGGCGGGCCTCAGCACTCGGAGCCGGCTGCAGGGCGACAGGGTACGTCCCGGTCCAGCTATTCACGGTCGGCGAGACAGCCAAACCGTCGGCCAGGGCCTCGGTGTAGGCATGCCACCGCTGCCCGGCCAGCGTGACCGACACCCCGCCGAGGTTGACGGCGCGGAACAGGGCGGGAGCTGGACCGGGACCGCCCGGGTTGACCGGCGTCTCGGCGAGTGTCGGCGTGAGGGTGGCCACTGGCGTGAGGGTGGCCGAGGTCGCCACAGTGAGCGTGGCGGTCGCCGTGCCGGTGGCGGTCGCCACGGTTGGCGCGACGGTCTGGGTTGACGTGACGGTCTGGGTTGACGTGACGCTCGGGGTGGCCGTCAGGCTCGTGGCGACGCTGACCGTGGGCGTTGGCGCCCCGCTGTCCGCGCCGTAGATCTCCAGCCCCATCAGGTGAGGATCGCCGCGCGTACCGCGCACCACGTCGATGTTGAGCAGGCCGTCCGTCACCGTCGTGCGGTAGGGGCCGTACCTGGCCCAGCCGCCGACCGGCAGGCTGCCGAGATCGGTCGCCGCGGTGGCGCCCTCCAGTCGAAGATCGAGTGCCCGGTAGTTGTCGCGGTAGTTCTCACCCATGGTGACGTAGATGTCGTAGCTGCCGTTGGGGATGAACTGCTGAAGCTGGAAGCCCTGACCGGTTCCAGACACGGTGCGCCAGATGGCGGACTCGACGATCTGGCGAGCCTCGGCGCTCGGCGCTGGCTGGAGCGGCTTCGGATAGACGCCGGTCCAGCTGTTGACGCTTGAGACGGTCAGGCCGTCTGCCAGCGCCTCGGCATAGGAGTGCCAGCGCAGCCCGTTGAGCGTGACCGAGGCCCCGCCCAGGTTGATCCCTCGGGCGTAGCTCGATCCGCCAGGGTTGACCACCAGCGTCGGCGTCTGGGTCGGGGTCAGGGTGACCACCGTAGCCGTCGTGCTGGCATCCAGTGTCGGGGTAACGGTCGGCGTAGGTGTGGCACCGGCCGACGTGGCGTAGTAGATCTCAAGGCCCATCAGGTGCGGGTCGCCGCGCGCACCGCGCACCACGTCGATGTTGAGCAGGCCGTCCGCGACGGTCGTGCGGTAGGGGCCGTACCTGGCCCAGCCGCCGACCGGCAGGCTGCCGAGATTGGTGGCCGCCGTGGAACCCTCCAGCCGCACGTCGAGCGCCCGGTAGTAGTCTCGGTAGTTCTCGCCGAACGTGACGTACACGTCGTAGCTGCCGTTGGGGATGGGCTGGCGAAGCTGGAAGCCCTGGCCCGCGCCGGAGACGGTGCGCCAGATGGCGGACTGCACAACCGTACGCGTCTCAGGATCCGGCGGAGGTTGGAGCGCCACCGGATACGTCCCGACCCAGCTGTTGACGGCTGGGGAGACGGTCAGGCCGTCTGCCAGTGCTTCGGCGTAGGACTGCCAGAGCTGCCCGTCGATGGTGACGGCCGCCCCGCCGAGGTTGACCGCCTTGAACAGGCCGCTGCCCGGGTTGCCGGGGTTGCCGGAGGTCGCGGTCGGGGTGACGGTCACCGTCGGGGTGTCGGTGGCGGACGCGGTCGTTGGCGTGACGGTGGGCGTCGCCGTCGTGGTGACGGGGCCGGTCGGCGTGGGCGTTGCGCCATCGCTGAAGACCGCCGTGAGGGTGGCGTCGGTCTCGCCGACCACGATCTCGTGCTGCGCTGCGCCGCCATCCGACCACGACACGAACGTCGCGCCGTTCTGCGGGGAGGGGGCCAGCACCACGAGGTGCGCCCCAACCACCGCCTGCCGGATCATCGGCGCGGTCGCCTGCTCACCGCCCAGCACCACCTGCCGCCCGCTCGGCGACGTGTCCAGCGTCAGGTTCACCGTCCGCGGCCGCACCAGCACGCTGGCCGTGCCGACCCGCCCGCCGCCGTCCGTCGCCGTCAGCACCAGCTCGA
>JADZEM010000071.1 GCA_020850535.1 Chloroflexota bacterium | reverse complement strand
GCCTACGATCCTGCAGTCGCTGCGCGACGCTCCAGTCGCACCAGTGCCGGCCGTTCCCGACGGCCGTCGCGCAGCGACGGCGTGACTGTAGGCGGGGACTTCAGTCCCCGACCGCCCGTTCCATGATGCTTCGGGGACACCAACGATCGTGCAATCACCCTGATGCTGCTACCAGTGCAATCGTATGTTGAGCGCGTCGTGCCGCCGCGTCGGGGCTTGAAAGCCCCGCCTACCATCCTGCAGTCGCTGCGCGGCGCTCCAGGCTCGCCAGCCCCAGCCGTTCCCTGCGTCCGTCGCGCAGCGACGGCGTGACTGTAGGCGGGGACTTCAGTCCCCGACCGCCCGTTCCATGATGCTTCGGGGACACCAATGAACATGCAATCGCCCTGCGGTCACGTGCAGGGTGATTGCATGTTGATGTCGTCGTGCCGCCGCGTCGGGGCTTGAAAGCCCCGCCTACCATCCTGCAGTCGCTGCGCGACGCTCCAGTCTCGCCTGTTGCTGCTGTTCCCAGTGTCCGTCGCGCAGCGACTGAATGCGTGTAGGCGGGGACTTCAGTCCCCGCCTGCCCGTTCCATGATGCTTCGGGGACACCAATGAACATGCAATCGCCCTGGGGGTGAGGTAACCCGGGGGCCGCGCTACAGGGCGTCCAGCTCGGTCAGGTCTTCGTCTTCGCCGGCCGCGCCCACCCCGACGCCGTGCTCGACAATCTCGTCAGCCGGGGCCTCGACGGTCTCTGCGCCATCCGGTACGTCGTCGTCGGGCCGCCGGCCGCGCGCAGCCACGCGCCGCGAGAACGTCAGAAACGCCGTGTGACTGACCATCTGCTGCACGGGCCGCACGGCTTGTCCCTTGAGGTGCCAGGGCCGGTACAGCACTTCCAGCGTCTCGGTCTGAGCGAAGGCGCGCGTGGCGTTCAGCTCTTCGACGGTCCGCTGCACCTGGACGATCGACGGGCTGTAGCAGGCCAGCATCCCGCCCGGCCGCAACACGTCCAGCGCGTGCGGCAACACTCTCCACGGCTCTGACAGGTCGAGGATGATGCGGTCAACCTCGGTCTCTTCCAGACCCTCGTAGATGTCCTGGTTGCGGACGATCAGGTTCGGGAACTCGCTGGGCGCGTTGCGCTCCTCGCCGTCGAGAGCGGCGGCATCGTCGAGCAGGGCGCGGTGCTCGTCGTCCAGCGGCGCGCCGAGGCCGGTCGGCGGGGTGAAGCCGCGCAGATTCTGCAGGGCGGCCTCGATCATGTCGGCGCGGTGCTCGTAGACGATCACCTGCCCCGTCGGACCTACTGCCCGCAAGAGCGCCAGGGTCAGGCCGCCGGAGCCCATCCCCGACTCGATGACCGTCGCCCCGGGGTAGATGTCCGCCCAGAGGAGAATGAAGCCGGCATCTTTCGGGTAGATGATGGCCGACTTGCGCGGCATCTCCAGCACGTAGTCGGCAAGGCGCGGGCGGAACACCAGGAAGGTCGCGCCAGTCGAGCTACGCACCAGCACGCCCTCGCGCTGCCCGATGATCCGGTCATGCTCCAGGTAGCCCCGGTGTCCGTGGGCCTTTGCGCCGGCGCGCAGGCGCACCAGTCGGCGATTCTCGCTCTTGTCGAGCAGCAGGACGGTCTCGCCCTCGGTCAACAGATCGGCAGTCACGCGGTAACCCTAGCAGGCGCCAGCGCGCGGCAGCCACCAGCGGCAAGCCGCACAGTGCGCCTCCTGGTTCCCGGGTCAGTACCAGGGCCAGGGCACCGCCCGCCGCGAGTGCATCGGCGGATACTGCCCGCGCGTGGCTATCACCTCGATCCGCTTGAAGAACAGATCGACTTCGGCCGGCGTCAGCAGCTCCAGCAGCTGGGTTCGCAGCGTCGAGACGCGCTTCGGATCGCGGCGAAAGGCCTCAAGCTGGTGTTTGAGCGGCCCGGGGATCGACTCGCCCTGCCAGTCCCAGATGACCGTCCGCAGCTTGTGGTCCGTGTTGAAGGTCAGGCCATGGTCGATGCCCCAGAGCTTGCCGCGCCGGTCCTTCAGGATGTGGCCGGCCTTGCGGTCGGCGTTGTTCGCCACGACGTCGAACAGGCCGATGCACTGGACCTCGGAGACGTGCTGATCCTTGTACTTGAAGTAGTCGGCGCGCGGATCGACGTCCACCAGCAACTGATACGACCCGACCCCGTGCGGACCGTCGCGGATGACCGTCGGTGGGATGAAGTCCCAGCCCAGCGCGACGCAGGCGAGGTAGGCGGCGCGCTCGCGCTTGTAGAGCGTGCCGTCTGGAAAGTCGTAGAGGGGGATCTCGCCGCGCCGAGGCTTGTAGACGGCGTAGAACTGGGGATACTCCTCGATCCGCAGGTGGGCGACGAACGTGTAGTTCGAGCTCCAGGGGATCGACTCCAGCGTCTCGACCTCGGCACTCTCCAGGAGCGTGTGGACCTCGTCGCGGGTGACCCAGGCGCATGCGTCGCCGTTGCGCTCGCCGTCACGTCCGCCTGCCGCACCAATGCCGATCCCGCCGATCTCGAATCCACGCTCGGTCATCGTCCGTGGCGCCCCCGGTGTCCTGAGGCGACGCTGCCCCTTCGCCATTCTACCGTCCAGCCCCGGTGGCGTCACGCGTTCTCGAAGGGCGCCTGCTCCAGCACTCGTGCTCCAGCGCCCCCGCTGCTCGATGTAATGCCGGCGTGGCGAGGCCGTGTAGCGCCCGTAACGGGCCGGCGCGCGCAGCGGTGCTACGGTGTTGTGGGCGCGCCACTACTGACTTTTGGACGACGAATGGCGATTCTCGACGACACCCTGGCTGGCCTCGTGGCTGGCCTCAAGAGTGACCTGAGCGAGGCCGGATTGAAGCGACAGCGCGGCGGTCTGGCGCGGGGCGTCGCCTGGGCGGAAGCGTCCGGACGCGGCTCGGACGGGGCGTGGCTCGAACTTCGCCTGCACCATCGGCCAGCCGAGCGCCGGCTCCAGGCCGGTCTGCTGGCGTACCAGCCGCTCTCCCGTGGCGGGCGAACGCTGGTTGTCGGTGAACAGTCGCTGAGCTACACCTACGATCCAGACGAGGTCTCGCACTACATCGCGGACGATGTCGCGCGGTGGTTGCAGCAGATCATCTCGCAGAAGAACGCCGAGACGATCGGGGCAGCCTGACGCCTCCCACCCCACCGCCCGCCGGCTCCGGTTCGGGCGCTTCAGGAGGCCCGCTGGAATGGCTCTTGCATGCATGGCCGTCCGCCACGCAAAACGGGCGTGGTGGCCGGCTATGTGGCGTCCGGAGCACGGAGGGCGCTATCACCATGCAGCTTGACCGAACGCACCGCTCAGGACGTATCCTCGCGGGCAGATTCTGGTCTGACGATGTATGAGAGCGGCCGGGTGTCGGAGGGAGTGGGGATGCGGCGACCGAACTGGCGATGGTGGCAGCGCGGGCACGAGTCGTCGGTGGCCCAGATGGCCCAGGTAGCCGACGTGACGGCCACGCCGGTGGCCGCTGATGCGCCCGACCTGGCCCTGCCGCGGCCGGCCGTCGCCGACGGCGATGCTCACCCGACGCTCGAACAGCCCGTGCTCCTGACAGCCTCGGGGGCCGTGCGCCCGGTCCGCATCGGCGAGGTGCTGCCGGCCCGGCAGCATCGGTGGCCGCTCTCGGTGGTGCGGCTGCCGGTGGTGCCGAAACGGGCGATCCTGGCGGCCGGCGTGTGCGCCGGACTGGCCGCTCCGCAGATCGTGAAGCACCTGGCAACCCGCCTGCTGCTCGGCAACGCCGGCCCGGCCGCGCACGCCGGCGTGCAGGGCGCGCTCGAGATCACGCGGATCGTCTACAACGGCCCGCTGACGCCGGCCGTCACCGAGGCCATCGGGAAGGCCCTGGCGGCCGGCCGCCGCTGACGAGTCCGGACGGCGCGCGGTCCGTTTCGGTAGATGACCGCGTGTACCCTCGGCATTCAGGATCGGGGGCGCGGACTGGCGCGCGCCTCGCCGCGACTCCTGCGCCCCTGGGATCTCCTTGAGCCGATCTTCTGTGCTCGTCGCCGTTGGGCGGCCGCTGGCGTTCTCCCTGCTGCGGATGCCGACGGCGGTGCGCCAGCTCGCGGACACCCGCCTGCAGCTCACCGGCGCGGCCCTCGCGCTGACGCTCCTGGCCTTCCTGGGGATCGTGCGCGCGCCCGCCTTCGTGGACGAGGCCGACAACGTCCTGACCGCCTGCCAGATCGTGCGCGGCGACCTCCCGTACCGGGACATTTTCTCGCATCACTTCCCGGCGCCGTACTACGCGCTGGCGGCGTTCGGCGAGGGCGCGGCCTGCTCGATGCTGGCCGGACGCGTCCTGGGCGCGCTGCTGCTGACGGCGGCGGGCGCACTCTTCGCCTGGACGGCCCGCAGCGCGCTGGCGTCGGTCGGCCTGCTGGTGATGGCGCTGGCCGCCCCGCTCTACTACCTGCACCTCTACCTGGCTGAGACGTTCATCTGCGCCGGCCTGATCGTGACCCTGGCGCTCCTGACCGAGCGCGGGCGGCAGCTTCGGGGGCTTCCTGGTATCGCCGTGCGGGTGACGGCGTTGACGGTCCTCTCGTCGTCAAGTCCGCTCGGGCTGATGATGGCCGTGGTGCTGACGCCGCTGGTGGTGCTGGCCGCCGGCCGACCGTCTACGCCAGTCATCGGGGCGTGCGCGGCGGGCCTGCTCGGCTGGCCGCTGGCGCTGGCGCTCCAGGGCACGCTGCCGGCGTTCGTGGAACAGGCCGTGGTCTTCAATACCCAGGTGTACGGCCCGTATCTGCCCGTCCACCTGACAGACCCGCTGGCCCTGCTCTGGGCGACGTTCTCTTTCGCACGGCACCGTTTCAGCTTCGGCATGGACTGGCTGATCGGCGAGGAGATGGCGGCCAGCACGGCGACCTTCGGCGCGGCCTTCGAGCTGTTGTCGCTGCTGCTGCTGGGCGCGCTGGTCTGGCTGCGGTCCGGCGCGCGGCTGTTTCGGCTGGCGCTGGTGCTGATCCTGCCGCTGGCCGTCTCACGGGATGGCTTCCATCTCTCGGCGTACCTGGCGCTCGCAGCGATCGGCTGCGGGTACTTGCTCGGCGGGCTGACACGCTGGCGATTCGTCCTGGCTGGCCTCGCGCTGGCGACGCTGCTGCTGGCGCTGCGGGTCTACTTCTTCGCGCTGCCGGTCGACCTCATGGCGCGCGACGAGCTGGCGGCATCGCTCGAATCTGAGACGCTGGTGCAGCGCTACGCCGCGCCGGACGCGCCGGTCCTCTACTTGCCCATCGCGCCACAGGGCTACCTTGCCGAGGAGCGCCGGCCCGGCAGCTTCTACACCTACTTCCTGCCGTGGATCGCCGACGTGCCCGGGGCGCAGGAGCGCTTGATCGCCGACATCGAGCGGCAGCAGGTGGCGGTGATCGTACTGGACCAGGACTCGCGCATCTGGGACCGCTACCGCTTCCGCGAGTATGCGCCGGCCGTCTACGCCCATATCCAGGCGGCGTACCGCCCGGTGGACACGAATGACCGGCGCAAGGCCCGCGTCTTCGTGCGGAACGGCCCGGAGCTGGCGAGCCGCTAGCGGACGAGCATCACCCAGAGGCCGCCGACGCACAGCGCTGGCCCGTACGGCATGAACACCTTGCGGGAGCCGCCGAGCGTCAGGATGAGGACCGCGCCGACGCCGCCCGTGAGGATGCCGACCAGCAGCGCGGTCAGGATGCCGGGGAAACCGGCCATCGCGCCGAGCAGGGCGGCGATAGTGATGTCGCCCGTCCCGAGCGGCTCGCCGCCGCGGTAGATGACCCGGCCCAGCAGGTACAGGCCGCCGAAGGCCAGCCCGCCGACGATGCCCCCGACCGCCGCGCTGAGCAGGCCGCCGCTCATACTCATCGGGGCGACCAGCAGGGCCAGCAGGATGCCGCCGTACCCCATGATCAGGTAGACCTGCCGATGGCGCAGGTCGATGGCGAGGATCATCATCAGCAGGGTGGCGAAGACGGCGTTGATCGCCAGGGCAAAGCCCGTTGACGTCACCAGGGCCAGCGCGCCGAAGATGCCAGCCGTTGCCAGCTCCAGCAGGATGTCGCCGCGGGCCGGGCCGGCCCCGCAGGTCGGGCAGTCACGAGCCACGCCAGCGGCACGGAGGGCCTGACTGGCAGCGTGCCAATCCAGCGTGCAGCCCTGCTCCGCGCAGATTGGCCGACTGATGAACCGGTTGCGCTCGGGCAGGCTTCTGGCAATCATGGTTACCAGCGTGCCCGCCCCCAGCCCGGCCGCCAGCATCCCCAACAGCATCGCGATCTCGCCCACGGTCCCCCCTGACTCGAATGTCTAGTAAACGCCGGGCAGCAAGCGCGCGGTACGGGTGCAGTACTCAGCGTACACTGGGTACGCCTCGCTGAGCGTCCGCTCCTCGACCACCATCCTGTACACCTGGAGCGCCACGAACACGGCGTAGACGGTCACCGTGAGCGGGCTGACGGCCAGCACCAGCATGCCGCCGAAGGCCAGGAACTCGCCGAGGTAGATCGGGTGGCGAATCCAGCGGTACAGCCCGTGCTGGACGAGGCCGCGCGCTCGCGGCATGATCCCAAACGAGCGGCCGAGGCTGGCCAGCCCGATCACCATCACGACGAGGCCGACCGAGAGCAGCGCCTCGGCCGTCGCCAGCGCGTAGAGGTTGTCGACGGTGCGCGGGGCCATCCCGATGCCCATCGCCACGACGGTCCCGGCCACTGCCGCGATGTCCGAGATCCGCCCGCCGACGCCGCGTCCGGCCGTCGAGGGCCGGCGGATCAGGAAGAGCCAGCAGACCAGCAGCGCGAACGCTGTGCTCAGCAGCTGGTGCCCGAAGTGCAGCCAGCCGGCGGCCGGGCCGCGCGGGTCTTCCCCAGGGCCGGCCTGGGCCATGGCGATCAGGCCGAGCACGTTGAGGAGCCCCATCAAGCCGAAGAGGTAGGCCGGCATCAGGCTGGCAGCGCAGATCAGCAGCCCCTCGCGACTGGGCAGCGCCAGGACGCGTTTGACCGGCCGCGTTTGGGCGGCGGCTCCGTTGACGACCTCGTGCGGCATGTCGCTGGGCATCGAGCGTGGCTCCCGGTCGGCGGACATCTCTGCCTGATGCATTGTCGCGCCGATAAGCTTGGTATCGCAGCGGTTATGCGACCTCACTTGTCCCAACGATCTCTGCATTCTCGGAGTGATGGCCCGTCCGTCGTCCCTCTGAAAACGTCGGTTGTCGCCGGGGGCGGCCCCGTGAAACTGTGGCTCGGCGTCCGGCCGCGCCCCTATAGTCAGCGCATCCAACGTTGCGGACGGTGGTCTGGCGTGACCCTGCTCGGACGCTATCTGCTCGCCGTCAGCTTCGGGCTGGCGCTCGGCGTGGGACTGACGGTCGGAGCCGGCCTGCTGCTGGGGGTGCGCCCCGCCGCGCTGCAGCAGACGGCAGGGACACCGACACCCGCCGCCCCAGGCGCGCCAACGGCGACAGCGCCGACGCCCCGCGCCTCGGCCCAGGTTGCGCCGCCGGTCTCGACCAACCGCACCCTCGGGCCGCTCGGGCTGGATGAGGACGCTGTCGCCGACCTGTTCGAGCGGGTCGCGCCGTCGGTGGTGAACGTCTCGGTCCAGGTGCCCCGTGCGAGCGCATCGGCGCAGAACACCGGAGCGCGGCAGGGATCCGGCTCGGGCTTTCTGGTGGACGCCCAGGGCCACATCCTCACGAATGAGCACGTCATTCGGGACGCCTCGCGCATCGAGGTGACGCTGGCCGACGGGCTGAAGATGCCGGCCGAGGTGCGCGGGCGCGACACCCTGAACGACATCGCCCTGTTGAAGATCGAGGCGCCCTCCGAGCGGCTGCGGCCCGTGATGCTGGGCGACAGCACGGCGGTCCGCGTCGGACAGTTGGCGGTGGTGATCGGTAACCCGTACGGGTTCGCGCGGACGCTGACCGTCGGCGTGGTGAGCGGCGTGGGCCGGCCCATCGAGGACGCCGGCCGCCGCCCGCTGCTGGACATGATCCAGACGGACGCAGCCATCAACCCCGGCAACTCGGGTGGGCCGCTGCTCAACTCGCGCGGCGAGGTGGTCGGCATCACCACGCTGGTGGACCGTTCGCAACTGAGCGTCGGGTTCGCGGTGCCGATCAACACGGCCCTGCAGATCATGCCGAACCTGATCTCCGGGCAGAAGGTCGCGCGGCCCTGGCTGGGCATCGCGGGCGTGGCGCTCACGCCGGTCCTGGCCGAACAGCTGGCCGTGAAGATCGACCAGGGCATCCTGGTCCGCGAGGCGACGCCCGGCGGCCCGGCCGAGCGGGCCGGCATCCGGGGCGGCACGAACGAGAACCCGGCCAGCGGCGACGTGATCCTGGAGATCGAGCGGCGCGCCGTGACGCGGGTGGCAGACCTAGTGGCCAGCATCGACAGTCTGAACGTGGGCGACACGGTGTCGGTCACCCTGGTCCGCGACGGCTCGCAGCAGACCGTGCAGGTGACCCTGGGCGAGTACCCGGCCGAGTCACGGTAGCGCCCGGCGGCCCGTGAGAGGCGCTCGCCTGTCGTGACAGAATGCGTGGAGAGAGACGACGATGGCAACGCACGACGATCTATCGAAGGCTGACGCGGCAGCGACGACTGACGAGGGCTGTACGGTTGACTGGAGCTGGCTCGTGGGGCGGCAGATCGAGTCGGTGACCTCGGACCTCCAGCATTTCCGGGTCCGATTTGCCGACGGGCAGACGCTCTCGATCCGGGCGGCGACGTACCAGGGCAAGGCGTTCCTGGCGTTCGACCCGTGGAAGCCGCCGACGCCATAGCAAACTTTCTGGGATGTCCGCGCTCCCAGAGGGTGACGATGCGTTCAGGGGCGAGTCTTGACCCCGACCGATGCGGCGTTTGGCGACGGCGGCGAGACCGGCGCTTCCGTCGCTGTTTCGCGGACTGGCCGCACGCGCAGGAGCAAACCGTCGAGCGCCAGCACCTCGACGCGCGCGCCAGCGGGGATCGGGTCGCCTCCGCCCTCGGCGGTCGCCTCCCAGAGTGCGCCGTCCACGAACACCATGCCGGCCGGCGTCAGCGGCGAGCGCACCCTGCCGACCTGCCCGATGAGCGCCTCGGCGCCGGCGGCCGGCTTCAGGTGCTGCGAGCGTGACACCAGCCGCGCCACAACCAGGAAGAAGCCGGCCATCGTCGCGGTGACGCCGACTACGGTCCATGCCGACAGGGTGATCCACGGGGCGGCCTCTGGCACGTTGAACAGCATCAGCGAGCCGAACACGAACGCCACCAGTCCGCCCGCCGTCAGGACGCCGTGGCTCGGCGCGAACAGGTCGATGACGAAGAGGAGGAACGCGAACCCCATCAGCAGCAGCCCGGCGTAGTTTACGGGCAGGGTGCCCAGGGCGTAGAAGCCGAGCAGCAGGCAGATCCCGCCGACCACGCCCGGCAGGATGCTGCCGGGGTTCGACAGCTCGAAGAAGAGGCCCATGGTTCCGAGGCTGATCAGCAAGTAGGCGATGGTCGGATCGCTCAGCGCGTGCAGCAGCGCGTCCACCAGGTTCATGCTCACCGCCTGGGTGGACGCCTGTGCCGTCTGAAGCGCGACCGTGCCAGCGGCGGTCTCCACGGCGCGCCCATCGAGCTTGCGGAGCAGGTCGGGCACGTCGTTCGCCATCAGGTCGACGACGCCCAGGCTGAGCGCCTGCTGCGCTGAGACGTTCGCGCCCTCGCGGACGGCCTGCTCGGCCCAGGCGGCGTTGCGGTCGCGCTGCTCGGCCAGCGAGCGGATGTAGGCGATGGCGTCGTTGGTGACTTTCGCGCGCATCTCCGGCGACATCTGCTGCTCGCCGCTCTCGCCCATCGCCACGGGCGTGGCCGACCCGATGTTGGTGTTCGGGGCCATCGCCGCGACGTGCGCCGCGTAGGTGATGTAGACGCCGGCCGAGCCGGCCCGCGCGCCCGGCGGCCCGACGTAGACGATCACCGGGATGCGCGCGGCCAGGATGCGCTGGATGATCTGGCGCATCGACGAGTCGAGGCCGCCGGGCGTGTCGAGCTGGAGGACGACGGCCTGCGCGCCACTCTGTTCGGCGGCGTCGATGGAGCGGTTGACAAAGTGCGCGAGCGTCGGGTTGATGACGCCTCGGACGGTCACGACGGAGACCGGCGCGACCGTGTCCTGGGCCTGCGCGACGGGGGCATCGCTCGCGCCCTGGAGGCCGGGGCCGGCCAGCGAGAGCAGTCCGGCGGCCAGCAGCAGGGCGAAGGCGGTCAGGCGGAGTGCGCGCACGAGCGTCGGACGCATAACTGGCCCTCCCGGCGGGCGGCAGCACAACGTGCCACCTTTCAGAGATTGTACCGCCCAGTCAATCTGTGTCCGAAGAATGCAGCGCAATCTGTGCTGTGTTACCCCTCACCCTCTGCCCGAGCAGCACGCGTCACGAATGCGCTACGTCAAGCCACCTCTGCCCACTATCGACGGAACAATCGTTGCGACGGCCAGTGGTCGGTGGTACCGTGTCTCTACCGCGTTCGGATCGGTCACGACGGGTCCGGCTCCAGCGACAGCCGGCCGAGCCATTGGCGACGGGGCCAATAGGTGGGGTAGTGCGGTCCGCGTGATCGGAACGTCGGTGCGACAAGCCTCGGGGGTGGGACGGCGATTGCCCGGTCCCGCCCCCGACGAGCGGCCTGCTGGGTGACCGCCGTAGACGGTACCATGCCCTCCACACCATGCCTTGTTCGGCCGGCCTCGGAGGGTCTGTGTACCTCGACACCCGCGAGATCTCCCCGCGCGACGCGTACAAGCTGCTGATCGGGTCAGTCGTGCCACGGCCCATCGGTTGGGTCTCCACCGTCTCGGCCAACGACGTCGGCAACCTCGCGCCGTACAGCTTCTTCATGGCCGCGACCGGGAACCCGCCGACGGTCGTCGTCTCGACCGGGCTGCGTGACGGCAAGCCGAAGGACACCCTCCAGAACGTGCTGGAGGTGCCCGAGTTCGTGCTGAATCTTGTCAGCGAGGACGTGGGCGAGGCGATGAATGCCACCTCTGAGGAGTTCCCCTCGGATGTTGACGAGCTGGTGACGGCCGGCCTGACGCCGCTCCCGAGCAGCCGCGTCCGCCCGATGCGGGTGGCCGAAGCGCCGATCAACATGGAATGCAAAGTGGTCCAGACGGTGCCGGTCGGCGATCCCGTGACCGGCGCGGTGCTGATCATTGGGGAGATCGTGGCGTGGCACGTCCGCGACGACCTGTTTGACGCCGAGCGGTTCCGGATCCGGATGGATCAGCTGCGGGCAGTCGGGCGGATGGCCGGCGACGGCTACACCCGCACGAACGAGCAGTTCGAGATGATCCGGCCGAACCCGAACTACCAGGGCCGCTGACCACCGCCGTCGATATCATAGGTCGTGATGGCATGGGCAGGAAATCGGTCTTGCCCTTTTAGCTGATCTGCCGGTAGCATCGCTGCTAGAAGGATGCCTGCCACCAGATGCTGGCTGCCGCGCTCGCCGTCGAGCGCGGCAGGCAACATCCGCCAGGCCGCCTGCGCTTGTGCGAGCAGGGGCGATCCAGGCCGGGGGCGGGCATCGAGTCCACGAGGGGTGAAGGCATGGGCGCCAACGGTTCCAGTGCCCCGCGCACGCTGTTCGAGAAAGTCTGGCAAGACCACGTCGTCCGCGAAGAGCCCGGCGAGCCGGCGCTCATCTACATCGACCTGCATCTCGTACACGAGGTCACGTCGCCGCAGCCGTTCGAGAGCCTCCGCCTCAGCGGCCGGCAGGTTCGGCGGACCGACCTGACCATCGCCACGGCCGACCACAACGTCGCTACCACCGACCGCACGTTGCCCATCGAAGACCCGATCTCCAAGCAGCAGCTTGACGCGCTCGACCGCAACTGCGCGGAGTTCGGGCTGCGGCTGGAGGGCGCGCTCAGCCCGATGCAGGGCATCGTGCACGTCATCGGTCCCGAGCTGGGCCTGACCCTGCCGGGCATGACGGTGGTCTGCGGCGACAGCCACACCGCCACCCACGGTGCATTTGGCGCGGTGGCATTCGGCATCGGCACCTCCGAGGTCGAGCACGTCCTGGCGACGCAGACGCTGATCCAGGCCCGCCCGAAGCTGATGGAGATCCGGGTTGACGGCGAGCTGCCGGCCGGCGTGACGGCCAAGGACATCATCCTCGGGATCATCGGGCGCATCGGCATCGGCGGCGCGACCGGTCACGCCATCGAGTACACGGGCTCGGCGATCCGCAGCCTCTCGATGGAAGGACGGATGACCGTCTCGAACATGTCCATCGAGGGCGGCGGCCGGGTCGGCATCGTCGCCCCGGACGAGACGACGTTCCGGTACATCGAGGGCCGTCCGCACGCGCCGAAGGGGAAGCTCTGGGAACAGGCCCTCGACTACTGGCGCTCGCTCAAGACCGACGAGGGGGCGACCTACGACCGCGTCGAGATCTTCGATGCTGCCGAGCTTGCGCCGTTCGTGTCGTGGGGCACCAACCCGAGCATGGTGGTCCCGGTGACGGGCCGCGTGCCCGACCCGAACGCGATGGAGTCGGAGACGGCCCGCGAGGCCGCCGAGCGCGCCCTGGCCTACATGGACCTGAAGGCCGGCACGGCGATGGAGGACATCTCGCTGGACCGGGTATTCATCGGCTCGTGCACCAACTCGCGCATCGAGGATCTGACCATCGCGGCGCAGGTCGTGCGTGGGCACACCGTCAACCCGAAGGTGCGGGCGCTGGTCGTGCCCGGCTCGCAGCAGGTCAAGGTCCAGGCCGAGAAGATGGGGCTGGACAAGGTCTTCCTGGATGCCGGTTTCGAGTGGCGCGAGGCCGGCTGCTCGATGTGCCTGGGTATGAACCCCGACATCCTGGCGCCCGGCGAGCGCTGCGCCTCGACCTCGAACCGCAACTTCGAGGGGCGGCAGGGACGCGGCGGCCGGACCCACCTCGTCAGCCCGGCCATGGCGGCGGCGGCGGCCATCGCCGGCCATTTCGTGGACATCCGCGACTGGAAGATGGAAGGATAGAGTCGTCATGGAGAAGTTCACGACCCACGCGGGCAAGGTCGTCCCGCTGTACCGCACCAATGTTGACACCGACCAGATCATCCCGGCCGTGCACCTGAAGCGCATCGAGCGGACCGGCTGGGGCCAGTTCCTCTTCGAGCGCTGGCGCAGCGATCCGGACTTCGTCCTGAACCGGACAGAGTATGCAGACGGCTCGGTGCTGGTGGCCGGCGACAACTTCGGCTGCGGCTCCTCGCGTGAGCACGCGCCCTGGGCGCTCCAGCAGTACGGCTTCCGGGCCGTCATCGCGCCGTCGTTCGCGGACATCTTCTTCAACAACGCGGCCAAGAACGGCATCCTGCTGATCCGGCTGCCCGAGGAGCAGTGCAAGACGATCGCCGACTGGGCGAACGGCGAGCCGGGTTTCGGGCTGACCATCGACCTTGAGAACCAGACGATCTCGGACGGGCACGGCCTGGACTACACGTTTGAGATCGAGCCGTTCCGCAAGCACTGCCTGCTCAACGGCCTGGACGACATCGGGCTGACGCTGGCGCACGAGGACGCCATCTCGGAGTTCGAGACGCGGCGGCCGGCCTGGCTCCCGACGACCCCGCGCACGACCGTCGAGCTGCAGATGTTGTCCGGGACAGCTTGATCCGGAGCGGGCTCCGAACCCCCCACCCCCCAACCCCCTCCCCCGCACGCGGGAGAGGGGGAGTTGTTCGTCTGACGCGCCTCGTTCTGACAGCTCTGGCGCTGACGCTGCTGACGGCGTGCAGCAGCGGCGGCATCACGATCCCGCCGACGCGCGCGCCGTTGCCGCCCTCACCGGCCGCCGCGGAATCGCCCACCGTTGGTGCAGCCGCCTCACCTGCGAGCGTCGCCGCGAAGCCAACGGCCCCGCCGGCCGCTGCCGTGTCGCCGGCGACCGCGTCCGCGCCGCAGCCGTCCCCCAGGCCGGCCGGCGCGGCGAACGTGGTGGTGCCCGTCGCGCCGGTGGCCGCTGCCGCCTCACCCGGTGCACCGGGCCAGCTTGCCGGCCCGATCAAGATCGTGTCCTCGCTGCCCAGGATCGGGCCGGCGAAGACCCAGACCGACTCCATCGTCTTCGCCATCAAGCTGGCGCTTGACGAGGTATCCAGCCGGGTGGACGGCGCGCAGATCGTGTACGAAGACTGGGACGACGCCACGGCTGAGCGCAACGCCTGGGATGCGGGCAAGGAGGCCGAGAACGCGCAGAAGGCGGCGGCCGATCCGGATGCGATGGTCTACCTCGGGCCATACAACTCGGGCGCGGCGCGGGTGGCGATCCCGATCCTCAATGGGGCCGACCTGGTGGCGATCAGCCCCTCGGCCACGTACAGCGGGCTGACTCGGCCCGGCCGAGGTGACGGCGGCGAGCCGGAGAGCCTCTATCCCAACGGCAAGCGGAACTTCGCGCGGACGATCCCGGCCGACGAGGTCCAGGGCGCCGCGGCGGCGTTCTGGGCGAAGTCACTCGGCGCGAACAAGGTCTACGTGCTCCACGATACCGAGCTGTACGGTCGGACGCTGGCGGCGGCGTTCGCGGAGCAGGCGGGCAAGCTCGGCATGCAGGTGATCGGCCCGCCCGAGGCCGTCGATCCGCGCGCGCCGGACTTCTTCGGCATCGCCGGCAAGGTCAAGAGCGCCAGCCCCGATCTGGTCTACTACGGCGGCCTGACCGAGAACAGCGCGTCGCGTGTCTTCAAGGAGCTGCGCGCTTCGCTCGGGCCGAACGTCAGGCTGATGGGGCCGGACGGCCTCTACCAGCCGACCTTTGTCGAGGCGTTGGGCGACGCCTCCGAGGGCGTCCTGGTGACGTTCAGCGGCATCGCGCCGAGCAAGCTGACGGGGCGTGGTGGCGAGTGGTATCGCTCATTCAAGGTGCGGACCGGGGCCGAGCCGGAGGTGTACGCCGCCTACGCCTACGAGGCGACGAAGGTGGCGCTCGACGCCATCAAGCGGGCTGGCCGCAAGGACCGCGCGGCCATCCGCGACGCCGTGCTGGCGACCCGCGACTACGACGGCATCCTGGGGCGCTGGTCGTTCGATGCGAATGGCGACACCACCCTGAACCTCGTCTCTGGCCGCGAGGTCAAGGGCGCAAAGTTCGACGACACCGGCGCCGTGACGCTCTCAGCGACCGGCCAGTAGGCCCGCGTCGTCCCGCAGGCCTGCCTCATCAAGGTATCGTCACTCGTCGGCCAGCGAGACGACCAGGTGAACCCACGGCTCCGGCCCGATGGCCTCGGTTTCGTGGCCCTGGCCGGAGCGGTCCTCGCCGAGGTACATGCCGCCAGCCGTGAACCGGCGGGTGCTGCCATCGCCCACGCGAATCTCAACCTCCCCCGACAGCGTAATGCACAGGTGCCGGCGCGGCGAGGGGTGCCACGGCATCAGCATCCCGACCGGGGTGATCGCGACGTGCGCCTCGGTGGCGGCGCGCGGCGTGGTGCGCTCTGTGGGCATGCCGGGGACGTACTCGGCGAATGAGGATGGCTCGGCCATCTGCTCGAAGTGGGCGACGCCGTCCGCTGTAGACCAGATCCGTGTGATCTCCATGGTGCCTCCACGCCGTCGTGTGCGCGATTGATGGCAGGTTAGCCGCAGGATGATTGCATGATCGTTGGTGTTCCCAAAGCCCCGTCGGGGCTGCACGACGAGGCCATCATGGGATCGCCCTGGGCGCTCGTCTCGGTCACTCTTGCCCTTCGAGTGGCAGCGGAGTACCATGACGAGACTTCCGGGATGATGCACGACGCACCATCCCGGCGATCGCCAAACTGCATACGCGACCGCGCAACCGTCCGTGGATCGAGGTTCTGGCGCACCGGCGCGCCACATGCGTACCCACTGAGAGGTGTCGAGGATGACCAGCGTGCGGATTCAGCGACGTAGTTTCCTGCTTGGCCTGGGCCTGACCGCGAGCGCGGCGCTCTTGAGCGCCTGTACGGGCACAGTCCAGGCTCCTGGCGCGAAGCCGGCTGAGAGCAAGCCGGCCGAGACGAAGCCTGCAGCGGCGGCACCGGCCGGCCAGCCGGCCCAGCCGGCAGCAGCGGCTCAGCAAGCGCCAGCCAAGACCTCCGGCGCTGGCAAGGTCGTGACCTTCTGGGGTCGGCAGCAGTTCTTGCCCGAGTCGAACGCCTGGCTCTCGGACTCCGTCAAGATGGCGGCCCAGGAGAGCGGCTTCGAGGTCAAGATCGAGATGTTCAGCAACGACGACCACGTGCAGAAGGAAGTCGTGGCGATGGAGGCGAAGCAGCTTCCAGACGTGACGATGACCACCAGCGGGGCGCTCTGGTACCAGAACGGCTTTGGCCTGGAAGTGCCGGACCTGTACGACGAGGTCGGGAAGACCGGCGGCGGCTGGTTCGACGCGCCCGAGAAGTTCTCGCTGATGAACGGCAAGCGCATCGGCATCCCGATCAACGTCGAGCCGTGGCTGCTCCACCTGCGGAAGGATGTCTTCTCCGCCGCCGGCGTGACCGTCCCGTTCAAGACGTGGGAGGAGATGATCGAGGGGTTCAAGAAGGTCACCAAGGGGGCCATGTACGGCTTCGGTGGCCAGATGGCGAACGCGGACTTTGCCGGCAACCTGCTCTGCGCGATGATGGCGCACGGCGGCAGGATGTTCGACAAGGAGGCGAAAGCCACCCTCGACACGCCGAAGAACATCGCTGGTTTCAAGGCGTATACGGACATGTACACCACCCACAAGGTGATGCCGCAGGGCGTCCTTCAGTGGGACGCCGCTGGCAACAACAAGGCCTGGCTCAGCGGGCAGGTCGCCGCGATCTCGAACACCGGCAGCACCGTCCTTTCGATGCGGAAGGACGACATGAACATGCTCAAGAACTCGATCTTCACACCCTGGCCGGGCAGCGGCGGCAACCCGCCGGTCACCACGGCTGACGGGTTCATGTTCGTGATCAACAAGAACTCCCCGTACATCGAGGAGTCCAAGCGGATCATCATGAAGGCGCTCTCGAAGGAGCGGTACCCTGGCAACCTCGAGGCGGCCGGCTCCTACTGGTTCTCGGCGCTGAAGAACTACGCCAACATCGACTTCTTCACCAAGGACGAGTGGAACAAGCAGATCCAGCAGGAGATCATCCCGTACGCGCTGGCGCCGTTCGCCGACGGCGGGCGCAACCCCGTCTTCGACGACCTCGGCGTCTCGGCTATGGGCGAGGCGATGCAGATGGTCGGCGCGAACGGCAAGAGCCCCGAGGAGGCGATCAAGTTCCTGGACCAGAAGGCGAAGGAAGCCGAGGCGAAGTTCAAGAAGCCGTAGCCTGATCCCCTGGGAGCGAGCGGCCCGCTGATCCGTGGATCGTGGGCCGCTCGTGCCCGTTCCTGAGACACGGGAGTCACCATGGCGCTGAGAACTGCCGCCGTGCCCGTCTCGTCCGCGAGACGCTTCCGCCTGCCGCGCGACGCCACGCTCGGCTACCTGTTGCTCGCGCCAGCGGCGTTCCTGCTGCTCATGCTGGTCGGCTACCCGTTCCTGACCGCTGTGATCATGAGCCTCCAGAAGAAGCTGATCGGGCAGGCCGCCGCGCCGTTCATCGGGCTGGACAACTACATCACGCTGGTCACGGACTGGACGTTCTGGATCGTGGTCCGCAACGTCCTGGTCTTCGCCGGCAGCTCGGTGGCGCTGAAGCTGGTCATCGGCACGGCGGTCGCGCTGGCCCTGAACGAGTCGATGCCAGGGCGCGGCATCGTCCGCTCGATCATGATCCTGCCGTGGGCGCTGCCATCCCTGGTGGCGGTCCTGATCTGGATGTGGATGTACAGCGACGTGGCCGGCGTCTTCAACCATGTCCTCATGGGCACGGGGCTGGTCGAACGGCCGGTGCTGTTCCTGAGCGACCCGGTCCTGGCGATGATCTCGGTCATTGCCGTCAACGTCTGGAAGGGGTTCCCCTTCTTCAGCATGACCCTGCTGGCCGGCCTCCAGACGGTCGGCAGCGACCAGTACGACGCCGCCAAGGTCGATGGCGCGGGGATGGTCGCTCGGTTCCGCCACGTCACGCTGCCGGGGCTGGCGCCGGTGATGGCGGTGGTGACGCTGCTCTCGACCATTTTCACCCTGAACGACTTCGCGATCATCTGGCTGCTGACGAAGGGCGGACCCGGCAACGCGACGGACGTGCTGGCGACGCTGACCTACAAGGTGGCGATTCGCGGCCTGGAGCTTGGCAAGGGCGTGGCGATCTCGGTGCTGATGCTGCCGCTGCTGATCGTGTTGATCGTGCTGCTGACGCGCTTCTTGAACAAGCGGGAGGAAGCAGGATGAGCAACGCCGTTCAGACCATCAATGTGCAGGAGGCGCGCGGCTCGGGCGCGAGCCGGTCCGGGACGCTTCAGCAGGAGCGCATCGTCAAGCTGGTGCTCCAGTGGTCCGTGCTGGGGACTGCCCTGGTGATCGTGATCTTCCCGCTGTACTGGATGCTGCTGACGGCGTTCGATCCGCCGACGCTCTCGTACAGCGCGAAGATCAGCCTGCTGCCCAAGCGGATCACGCTGGACGCCTTCGCGCAGCTCATCCGCGAGTACCCGTTCATGCTCTGGATGTGGAACAGCGCGGCGGTCTCGATGATCACCACGCTGCTGGCGGTGGTCGTCGGGACGATGGCGGCCTACAGCCTGGCACGGCTGCGCTACCCAGGGCGGGGCTTCCTGGCGGGGACGTTCTTCCTGGCGTACATCTTCCCGGCCACGCTGCTCGTGGTGCCGGTCTTCGTGATCCTCAGCGTGCTCGGCCTGACCGACGACTATTTCGGGCTGGTGCTGAGCTACCTGATCTTCACGGTGCCGTTCTGCACCTGGATGCTGCGGGCGTACCTGACCAGCATCCCGCGCGAGCTTGAGGAAGCGGCGCTGGTGGACGGCGCGACGCGGGTGCAGGCGATGGTGCTGATCATCCTGCCGCTGGCCGCGCCGGGCGTGGCCGCCGCGACGATCTTCGCCTTCACGCTCTCCTGGAACGAGTACCTCTACGCCTTCATCTTGATGAACGACAGCACCAAGATGACGCTCTCGCCGGGCATGACGAAGCTGGTCTTCGGGGACATCTTCCTGTGGGGAATGATCATGGCCGGAGCCACGCTGATGAGCATGCCGGTGGTGCTGCTGTACTTCGTGGCGCAGCGGTTCGTGGTGAGCGGGCTGACGGCAGGGTCGGTCAAGGGGTAGGCGCTCGCTGGCTCCCGCCACTCCCACCCCCCCTTTCCCGCACACCGGGAGAGGGGGCCTTTCTTGTCCGTAGTCGGGCGTGGCGCGTGTACACTGGCTGTAGGAGGCTGGAGATGGCGGCACACGGCGTTCGCTTCCTGGCGTCGGACATCTGGGACGCACCGGACAACGGCAAAATCTACGAGGTAATCGATGGGGAGCTCTACGTGAGTCCAAGTCCGGCATGGAGGCACCAGCTACAACTCAATCGACTGAACAAGCGCGTCATCAACTGGGTTGATGACCATCATCTTGGCTATGTCGTGCCGGCCCCCACTGGCGTGGTACTGGATGATGAGAACGGCCTGGAGCCGGATATCATCTTCATCTCGCACGAGCGGGCGCACTACATCTCCGAGCGGGGCGTCGAGGGGCCGCCTGATCTGGTGGTCGAGGTGCTGTCGCCGAGTACCGAGGCCCGGGATCGGGGCATCAAGCTGCGCCGCTACGGTGCGGCCGGCGTGACGCACTACTGGATCCTCGATCCCGAAGGCCCACGCATCGAGGAACGGGTGCTCGGCGAGCGGGGCTACCAATTGGTCTGCACGGTTGACCCCGGCGAGGTCTTCCGCCCGACACTGTTCCCAGGGCTTGAGATCCCGCTGGACGAGCTGGCAGACTGACGCAAGCGCGAGCTGCAGGTGGCGTCGACGATACGGAGCGTCGTTGGAGCGTGAGCCAGGAGGGCGCTTGGTGAAGGATCCGCGCGGCACGCTCTACTGGATTCAGCGCCTGGACCGGCATGTCGCGCGCGTGCGTGAGACGCGCGGGTCACGCCACGATTTCCTGCTCCAGCGTGAGATCGACGATCTGGTCGAGCACAATATGCTGCGCGCCCTTGAATCGGCCATCGCCCTCGCCGAGACGATCATCCTCGATGCCGGCTGGGAGCACTGGGATCACCACATGGCGC
This sequence comes from Chloroflexota bacterium, assembly GCA_020850535.1. Lineage (NCBI taxonomy): Bacteria > Bacillati > Chloroflexota > Chloroflexota bacterium. The sequence goes on along the minus strand of JADZEM010000071.1, from coordinate 38,113 downwards.
TATTCCGGATGCTGGCCCGGCATGACGTGATCGACCCGGACCTGAGCGAGCGACTGGCTACGTCCACGCGGCTCGTGACGCTGGCGCATGAGGAGTTCGACCACCTGGACGACGACTACATCGAGCGCCACGCCGAGGTCTGGACCAACGATTTGACCCAGTTTGCCGATGGCGTGCTGGTGGCGTTCGGTCTGCGCCGCCCCGAGCCGGAGTGTCCCGACGATGGCGATCAGCCGGACCGTGAGGCGGTGAGCTAACTGGCGGCGCGCTCGGCGATCGGCAGGACCGGGATCACGTCGAGGTCGAGGGCCGAGCGCTCGCCGGCCGCGTAGCGGAAGTAGCCGACTGACGCGATCATCGCGCCGTTGTCGGTGCACAGCGAGACCGGCGGGATCAGCACCGGGCCGCCGCTCAACTGCTGGACTCGCTGACGCAGCGCCAGATTCGACGCGACGCCGCCCGCCAGCGCGATGGTGTTCGCGCCGTGCTCGCGGGCGGCCTCAACGGCCTTGGTGGCGAGGACGTCCACGACCGCTTCCTGAAACGAGGCCGCCAGATCAGGGACGTTCAGGCTGTCGCCAGCCTCGTGGACGGTTCGGTGGACGGCCGTCTTCAGGCCGCTGAAGCTGAAGTTCCAGGTCGGGCGCAGCCAGGCGCGCGGCAACGGGTAGCGGGTCGGGTCGCCGGTGGCGGCGGCTTTCTGGATCGACGGGCCGCCAGGATAGCGCAGGCCCATCATCCGCGCCGCCTTGTCGAACGCCTCGCCGGGCGCATCGTCAAGGGTCCAGCCGAGCCGCTCGTACTGACCGTGGCCGCGCATCAGCACGATGTCGGAGTGGCCGCCCGAGACGATCAGGCAGATGACGGGGAAGACCGGCTCGACGCCCTCCACCAGCCAGTTCGCGTAGACGTGCCCCTCCAGGTGGTTGACCCCCACCAGCGGCAGCCCGCGCGCGAACGCCAGCGCCTTGGCCGCGTTCACGCCCACCAGCAATGACCCGGCCAGACCCGGACCGCGCGTCACCGCGATCACGTCGATGTCGTCCCAGGTGCGGCCGGCCTCGGCGAAGGCCCGCTGGATGACCGGCCCGATGGCCCGCAAGTGCAGCCGCGACGCCGTCTCGGGGACCACGCCGCCGGTCTCGCGGTGGACATCCTCCTGCGAGGCGACCACGTTCGATTCGAGCAGACGCCCGTCCACCACGATGGCGGAGGCCGTCTCGTCGCAGGAGCTCTCGATACCCAGAACGCGCATGATCACAGAATTGTAGCGGCCCGGGAACAGACGGCCGCGGACCGACCGGTGTACAATAGAACACCAGTTCTATCACGATCCGGATCGTCTCCCGCCTGCGCCGAGGAGGGCGTCATGAAGCTCGGGCTCCTCTGGTACGATGCCAACCGCCGCCTGTCCCCGCAGGCCCGGCTCGCCGAGGCTGCCGAGCGCTTTGCCGCCCGGTTCGGCCGTCCGGCCAACTGCTGCCACGTCCACCCCGACGAGCTGTTTGCCGATACGACGCTGCTGGTCCGGCCAGACCCGTCGGTACTGAAGCATCATTTCTGGGTCGGGCGGGACGAGTCGCTGGAGCCAGCCCGCGCCCGCCGACGCAAGGCCGGGGCCGTGATGGAGTCGGCATCTGTCGCGGCTGTCGTGGTGGCCGACGAGCGTGCCGTGCTCGCCGAGAGCGGTCCGGCGCGGCCGGTCCGTGCCACCACCCGGCGTCGGCGCGAGCGCAAGCGGCAGGAGGGCGGCTGGCGTGCGGCCGAGGCGCAGATCGACGCGCCGCTCGGGCTGCCACCGGCGGTGCCGGGCGAGTCGGAGGCCGTAGCGCGGGAGGCCGCACTCGACCATGCTCCGGGCGCTGATCGCGCTGATCGCGCTGATCGCGCTGACGCTGTCGTGGCTGTCTCGCCTGCTGGACTGGATACCGACACTGCTGACGCGGACGCCCGGCCTGCCGCCGCTGGCCGCCCGGATCGGGATGCTGCGATGCTGCTCGAACCAGCCGCTCCGCCGGCTCGCGCGACGCGTGGCGCTCGGCGGAAGCGGGTTGGCTCGCCGTCGGGCGAGTCAGCCGCCGAGAGCGCAGCATTGGCTGATGGAGTCGCCGCCGAGGTCGAGCCGTCGGGCGTGAAGCGGCCGGCTCGCCGGCGTGACCGCCAGGCGGTCGAGGCGGCTGGAGTGCCGGCCGCATCCAGGTCGTTGGCCACGGCTCCCAAACCGGCGGCAACCGTGCCGTCAGGCTCGGCGCGATCCGCCCGGAAGGCCAGTCAGCCGGCCGAGCCGAACCCGGTCGTGGGGCCTTCTCCGAGCAAGCGCGCGACCGCCTCAACCTGCCGTTCCAGCTCCGACAAGACGGCCTCGCGGTCCACGCCGACCGGCGGGATGAGCGGTACCAGCGGCGCGTCGGACTCGGCGTCTCGCAGCAAGCGTGGGGGAATCTCGGACGCCAGCGCCCCCAGGCGCGCCTCGACGCCCCGTGCCGGGCGGCCATCGGCGTCGTAGACCAGCAGCCAGAAGGGCGTCTCGCGGAGCGCCGCCCACCGTGAGACGCTGAAGCAGACCACCAGCGAGACGCCCGAGAACCGCAGCCGATACCCGAGGTGGCCCGGCTCGGCATGACCGTCAGGCTCGGCGCTCAGGCACAGGCCGCTGCCCTGACAGTTCTGGGCCAATTGCTCGACCAGCCCGGCCAGCTGCGAGAGCCGCCGCGCCACCGTGCTCGACAGCTCGTCGATCCCGAGCGGCATGAACGCCTCCCCGTCGAGCTGCGCGCACAGGCCAGCCAGCTGCTCGATCTCGGCCAGAGTGTCAGCGTCGCCTGCCGCCTGGAGCCGTGTGCGCGCCCCGGCCAGCACGGCGCTCCAGCTCGTCAGGATGACAGTCTGTCGCTCGCCCACCCGCGTCCAACGGATCGGATCGCCGATAGCATGGTCGCCGTGGACCGGCAGGCCCGCCAGCCGGCAGCGGCGGCGAACCTCGGCCCAGAGCGCCGTAAACCGCTCCGGCGGCGCGAGGATCAGCAGGGCGCTCTCGACGTGTGGCGCGAGCTGCCGAAGCGCACTGACTGGCTGATCGGCTGGCAGGGCGGACCAGAAGCGGCCGTCCACGATGACGCGCGCCGCGCCGTGCCGGTCCAGGCCGACCGGCCCTGCCTGACGTCGCTCGTCAGCGTCCGGCCTGCTCCCGAACCGCAGCCCCTGGCTGACTGATGCAAGCTGTGGCGCAGCGATCGTGCAGAGGTCGCCGACGGCGGCGCGCACCGCGCCCGAGCCAGACAGCAGGAAGGCGAGGCTCTCGACGGCGAGCCGTTCGGGCTGCGCGCCGAAGCGCGCGGCAAGCTGGGCGAAGAGGGGCGGTCCGCTCATGGCGGCAGTGTACACTCGTGAAAGTCGGGCAGCATCCACCAGCCGCACGCGGCGCCGGGGTCCCGTACATGAACCGCGGCCCGACCGTCAGACTTGACCTGCGCTTGCTCCGGCGTTAGCAGGTCGTTAGCAATTCAACACTACGATTCAAGTGTCAGGAGCGCGCGGATGAAACGCCCCGAACGGCGACGCCGCCTGGCACTGGAGACTCCCACATGAACGCACGAACGACCAAGACCAGGATCGCGGCGGCGGGCGCCTCGCTGGCCCTGATCGCAGCGATCGCCGGCACCAGCATGGTGCTCCCGTCTGGCTCGGCCTGGGCCGCCACCGACGTGGCCGGGCTGACGCAGCTGCAGCAGGCAGCCACGCCGACGCCAGCCACGAAGCCAGGGCCGCGCGGTGGCCGGGGCATGCAGCAGGGCGACCAGCAGCAGCGCGAACAGATGCATCAGGCGTACCAGGACGCCCTGGCCGGGCGGCTGGGCGTCAGCTCGACACAGCTGCAGGAGGCGCAGAAGCAGGCCCGCATCGACCTGATCAACAAGGCCGTGGCGGATGGCAAGCTCGATCAGGACCGCGCCAACCAGCTGATCCAGGCGATCCAGAACGGCCAGGGTCCACGGCAGGGTATGGGCCCGCAGGGGATGGGTCCGCGCCAGGGCGGCCCCCAGCAGGGCATGGGTCCGCGCCAGGGACCGGGCCCGCGCCAGGGTCAGGGTCAGCAGGGCGGTCCGGGCATGCGGCAGGGCGGCCCGCAGGATATCGCCAACATCCTGGGGATGACTCCGCAGGAGCTTCGCACGGAGATGATGGCTGGCAAGAGCCTCGCGCAGGTGGCCGAGGCGAAGGGCATCAGCCGTGACACGCTCAAGGCGAAGCTGCTCGAAGCGCACCAGGCTCGGATCGACGAGGCGGTGGCCGCGGGCCGCCTGACGGCCGACCAGGCCAAGCAGATGACGGAGCGCATGACGGCGAACATTGACGCCATGTTGGACAGGACGCCCGGTCAGGGCGCCGGCCAGCGTGGCCCGCGAGGCCGTAACTAGCTGCTCCCTTCGAGAACGCCGACGAGTTTCGTCGGAGGCGACAACGGGCCTTGTGCGAAATGCACAAGGCCCGTTTTTCTTTTCTGTACGGGACGCCCGTTGGCGTGGGTTTGAAACAGGCCTACTCTTCACGTATCACCAGCGGGAGGGACTACGGCCCTATGAGCCCAGAAGAACTGGAAGCGGCAGTAAAGGCCGCCCAGTCGGCAGGAGACACTGCGTGGGTGCTGGCATCCGCCGCGCTCGTCATGCTGATGACTCCGGGCCTGGCGCTCTTCTACGGCGGACTGGTCCGCCCGAAGAACGTCCTGTCGACGCTCATGCACTCGTTCTTTATCCTCGGCCTTATCAGTGTCGAATGGGTTCTTTGGGGATACAGCCTGGCTTTCGGCCCGTCCATCGGCGGGTTCATCGGTGGGCTGCAGTGGGTTGGCCTGAATGGTGTCGGCGTTGAGCCCAACGCAGACTACGCGGCCACCATTCCGCACTACGCCTTCATGGCGTTCCAGATGATGTTCGCCATCATCACACCAGCGCTCATCACGGGCGCCTTCGCCGAGCGCAAGCGCTTCAAGGCGTTCGTGCTGTTCAGCCTCCTGTGGGCAACGTTCGTCTACGCGCCGCTCTGCCACTGGGTCTGGGCGGGCACCGATGTCGGCGGCCCGAACGAGAAGCTCGGCTGGATCCGGGCGCTCGGCGCGCTCGATTTTGCTGGCGGTCTCGTCGTCCACATCTCCTCGGGCGTCTCGGCCATCGTCGCCGCGACAGTCCTCGGCCACCGCGTTGGCCTGGGCAAGGAGAAGATGGAGCCGCACGATCTCACCATGACAGTGCTTGGCGCTGGCCTGCTCTGGTTCGGCTGGTTCGGGTTCAACGCTGGCAGCGCGCTCGGGGCGAACGGCCTCGCGGCGACGGCCTTCGTGACCACGAACACGGCGGCGGCGATGGGTGCGCTGGCCTGGGTGACGGTCGCCTGGGCGCACAAGGGCCACCCGAGCGTGCTCGGTGCAGCGGCGGGCGCTGTCGCGGGCCTGGTGGCGATCACCCCCGCGGCCGGATTCGTGACCCCGACCTCGGCCATCCTGATCGGCCTCGGTGGCGGCGTGGTCTGCTACTTCGCGATCCAGCTCCGCGAGCGGCTGCGGGTCGACGACGCGCTGGATGTCTGGGCGGTGCACGGCATCGGCGGCACCTGGGGCGCCATCGCGACGGGTATCTTCGCCTCGGCCGCCGTCAACCCGGCGGGCAAGGACGGCCTCCTGTACGGCAATCCCAGCCTGTTCGTCACGCAGTTGATCACGGTCGTGGTGGCCTGGGTCTTCTGCGGGGTGATGACCTTCATCATCCTCAAGCTTGTCGACGCGATCATCGGCCTCCGTGTCCCCGAGCAGGAAGAGGTCCTGGGCCTCGATCTCTCGCAGCACGGCGAGCCTGCCTACCAGCTCTAGTCTGAACCACAGACGTACAGAAAGCGCTCCGCTCGACGCCTTGCGCTCCGCGCGCACACCTTGATTGGGAGAGACCTTCAGATGGACAGCATCATCCTCGCCGCGTCGCTGATCTCCTTCTTCGCCCTGATCGCCAGCTGGGTTGCGCTGCCGGCGACGAACGAGGCTGGCGCGGTCGTGCCGCACGGAGCGCCGGTCCGGGTGTAGTCTGGCAGGGGCGGCGCTGGCACGCCGCTCCCCGTCGACGGCGGACCGTTTGTGAAGCGCGGGCCGTGAGGCCCGCGCTTCGGTATGTCTGGCGCCTGGGTCGGCCGTGGAGCGTATCGCTACGGAACCGGACGGGCGGTCAGCGGCGGGTCTGCTCCCGCAGGCGGGCCAGGAACGGCCGGATCAGGCTCGTCTGGCGGCCCTCTTCCAGCAGGAAGGCGTCGTGGCCGTACCCCGATTTGAGGTTGCGGTAGGTCACCTCGCGGCCGGCCTCTCGGAGCGCCTCGGCGATCCGCTGCGACTCATGCGGCGGATAGAGCCAGTCCGAGCTGAACGAGAGCGCCAGGAACGTCGCGCGCGCCCGCTCGAACGCCTTCGCCAGCGAGCCGTGCCCCCAGGCCGCCGCCAGATCGAACTCGTCGATGGCGCGGCTGATGGCGAGGTACGCGTTGGCGTCGAACCGGTCCACGAACCGCTGACCCTGGTAGTGCAGGTAGCTCTCCACCTCGAACGGGCCGAGCGTAGGATCCCCGTGGGCGGCCGTCGCGACGTGCTCCCGTGCGAGGTGCGACGGGTCTGGCAGGCGTCGCTCGCGCCCGAACTTCGCCATCATCGACTGCTCGCTCAGGTAGGTGACGTGCCCGATCATCCGCGCCACCGCCAGCCCGAGCGCCGGCTGCGGGCCGTCGTAGTAGTCGCCGCCCTTCCAGGCTGGATCGGCCACGATCGCCTGCCGCCCGATCTCGTTCCAGGCGATGCCCTGCGGGCTCAGGCTGGCGCAGGTGGCGATGGCGACGCACCCGCCGACCAGCTCCGGGAAGGCGATGGTCCACTCCAGCGCCTGGTTGCCGCCCAGCGAGCCGCCGGCGACCGCCAGCAGCCGTTCGACGCCGAGCTGCCGGAGCAGCTCGCGTTGGGCGCGGACCATATCGCCGACCGTGACCAGCGGAAAGCGTGAGCCGTAGGGCCGTCCGCTGGCCGGGTCGGTCGAGGCGGGGCCGGTTGAGCCACGGCAGCTTCCGATGACGTTCGAGCAGATCACGAAGTACTCGGTCGTGTCGAACGCCTTGCCGGGGCCGATCATGCCGTCCCACCAGCCCAGCCCGCCGCGTGCAACGATGCCCTTGTCGTCCGCCCCCATGCCGTCTACGGCGCTCGGGGCGTTTGTTTCGGTGCTCCAGCCGGCCGCGTGCGCGTCGCCCGAGAGTGCGTGGCAGGCCAGGATCGCGTTGCCGCCGTCCGGGGCCAGCGTGCCGTACGTCTCGTAGGCGAGCGTGACCGGCCCCAGCTGCCCGCCGCGTTCCAGGAGCAGCGGACGCTCCACGGAACCGAACGTCACGTAGCGCGTGCTGACGACGCCCGCCGAGCCGGCGTCATCCGCCAGCGGCCGACGACGAGGGCGTGGCGGGCGGGTGGCAGGAGCCAGCGGCTGGGTCGTGCTGATGGGGGTGCTCCTCAGGCTGCGCTCCTCCGGCTGCTCGGGCCTCCTGCCCGGCAGCTGGTGCGCTCGTGTTGACGGTGAGTCTAGGGGCTGGGCGAACAGGCCGACAATCCCCCACGGCACAGTTTCCTGCACCGCGACGCGGTACGCTGGTCACATGATGAAGCGCCGCCGCGAGCAGGTACGACCGCTTCGCCCTGACCGAGTTGACACAGAGATGCAACAGGGAGAAACGACCGAATCTGCTCTGACATCCCCACGTAACACGTGATGAACGGCGACACAGGCCACGCGCCAACGCGCGATAGGATCCCGGCCGGCGCGCACCAACAGGCCGCCGCCCTGGCATGCGCCGGGTCGTCGTCGCCGTGGCCGGGGGCGGCGCCCAGCGTGGGACAGGCCGCCTGTGTCCATGCGGCGATGGACTCGGCAGCCCGTGCGCCATGGCACTGGCGGCTGCTGGCTGCCTGCGCGATCTCGGGGCTGCTGCCGGTCGCCGTGATGCTGATCGTGCTGACGGACGCGCCGGCAGGTCTCGCGCAGGAGACCATTCTGGGCGGCCTGCTGCTGGGCGTCACGCTGGGGGCCGGGGGCGGCGTGCTGGTGGGGCGAGCGCTGAGCGTCGTCGCCCCGCACTCGCCCGCGCTTGCCGGGCGCGCGGCCCTGGAGGCCGAGCTGCGGTCGGCTATCGCGCAGGACGAGCTGCTGCTGCACTTTCAGCCGATCGTCGGGCTGGCCGGGCCGGGCACGTTTGGCGTCGAGGTGCTGGTGCGGTGGGAGCACGTCGAGCACGGGCTGATCCCGCCCGACCGGTTCATCCCGCTGGCCGAAGAGAGCGGCCTGATCGTGCCACTGGGCGCGTGGGTGCTGCGCCGAGCCGTCGAGCAGATGGCCCTGTGGCAGCGTGACGGTGTGGCCCCGGACCGCATCTGCGTGAACATCTCGGCGCGGCAGATCCAGTATGGCGATCTGCCGTCGCTGGTGGCCGCGCTGCTGGCCGAGTCCGGCATCGACCCGGCCTCGCTCGAACTGGAGCTGACCGAGAGCGTTGTCGCGGAGCACGCTGAGTCGACGCTGGAGGCGCTCGGCCAGTTGCGGGCGCTCGGCGTCCACCTGGCTGTAGACGACTTTGGGACCGGCTACTCGTCGCTGGCGTACCTCTCGCGCTTCCCGGTCTCGACGCTCAAGATCGACCGCGCATTTCTCGTAGACATCGAGCGTGACACGGTGCACCAGGCGATTGTGAGCGCTGTGACCACGCTGGCGCACCGGGTTGGGGTGCGGGTGGTGGCCGAAGGGATCGAGACGGCCGGGCAGCTCGCCGTCGCGCGGTCGCTGGACTGCGACGAGATCCAGGGCTACTTGATCGGTCGGCCGTGCCTGGGCGACGTGATGACCGCGTGGCTGGCGGGGCGTCGTCGTCAGCGGCCTGCGGTGGTCGGCGGCGTCACCTGAGCGACGGCGGCATCACGGGACAGCGGGCGGCATCGGCGCGTAGCCGGCTTCGAGCGCTGCGACGATGGACGGTGGCGTCAGCAGGGCGGCCGGGCCGTCGAGCGGGCGATCCGTCGCCCGGTAGCCGCCAGGGGTCCACTGCCAGAGCCGCCGCTGCCAGACGAGACAGGCGTCAGGATCGGCAGGGCCGGCGCCCCGTGTGTCCGGGAGCATGGCGCTCGCGGAGTGAGCAGCGTCGAACGTCACCACCGCGCCGTCGGGGAGCGTGGCGAGGTCGGCAGGATGGGTGCGCTTACGGCCGCCCGGTCCCACCCGCTCGGCGTGCAGCACGCGGTCGATCTCGGCGGCGCGCGGTCGCGATCCGAGGCCCAGGTGGACGTTGCCAGCCGCCCAGGCCTCGCGGAAGCGCACGAAGTCGGCGTGGCGGCACTCGGCGCAGGGCCGGTGGCCGGCCGCCAGCGTCGTCGGCTCGTCGAGAAAGAAGAGGCGCGTGTAGTGGCCTGGGGCCATCACCGGCCCGCGCCGGCCCCGGAACTGGAGCAGGCAGGCGATCCAGGCCCGGCCGGCCCAGCGGCGGCGCAGGCGGCCCCCGGCGTCGTGCAGGATGCCGCGATTGCCCATCAGCGTGCCGCGCTCGGGCACGGCGACGAGCAGGCCGAACGGCGTGACGCGGTTCTGGAGCGGCATCGCGCGACCTCAGCCTACCAGCGGCCCTCAGCGCGCCACTGACGCTGCAGCTCGGCCACCCTGGCGACTTCCTCGGCGGTGATGTCGCCATCGATGGCCTGGATGTTGTCCTCAAGCTGCTCGACGGTGCGGGCGCCGGGGATGACGCAGTGGACGCCGGGCTGGGCCAGCAGCCAGCGCAGCGCCGCCTGGGCGAGGGTCTGCCCGTCGCGCACCAGGAACCGCAACTGGTCCACACGGCCCAACCGCAGCGAGAGCCGGTCGCCGGTCGGACGACGCCACTGCTGCTCGGCCGGGATCGCCTGGCCGGACGGGAACTTGCCGCTCAGCAGGCCGCGCGCCAGGGGCGTGCGGATCATGATGCCGATGTCGTGCTTGCGGGCCAGCGGCAGCAGCTCATCCTCGGCGGAGGGGTCGAGGATGTCGTACTCGATTTGGAGGAAGTCCGCCCCGTGGTTGATGGCCCAGACGCCCGAGGCATGGTCATCGGTCGAAATGCCGAAGTAGCGGACCTTCCCGTCGGCCTTGAGCCGGTCGATGGCCTTCGCCCAGGTGTGCGTCTCCAGTTGCCGGACGCTCGGGCTGTGCAGCATGTACAGGTCGATGGCGTCACGCCGCAGCCGCTTGAGGCTGTCCTCGGCGACTTGCTGGATCGTCTCGGCCGAGAACTCGCGGTTGGGGTAGTCGTTGGTCATGACCGGGACGCCGCCCTTGGTCGCGACGACCGTCGGGGTGGGCCAGGCGCTGGTGACCTCGCCCAGAACCTCCTCGCTGCGCCCCTGGTTGTAGCTGTTCGAGGTGTCGAAGAAGGTGACGCCCATCTCCAGGGCCCGCCGGACGAGCGGCGGCCACTGGGCCGGGTCGGCGCCATCGTCGCCGAGGCGGTTGCAGCCCATCGAGAGCCGCGAGACGTCGAGGCCGGTCCGTCCGAAGGTGGTGTAGCGCATAGCGGGTGACTCCAAAGCGCGACGCCAGACCCCAGTGGGGTCCGGCGTCAGCGGATCGCGTCAGTTCGTGCTGGGAGCCGGAGACGACGGCCTCTGGCTGCCACGGTCTTGTACCACGTCGCGTCGGTCGGTCAGCGGGGGTGGCGGGGGCTCGCCGCGCCCGGTGTGCTACCAGCGACCGTCCTTCCACCAGCCGGCCTGGATCTCCTTGACGCGGGCCAGCTCGTGCTCGGTGATGTCCCCGTCGATGGCGCTGATGTTGTCCTCAAGCTGCTCGACGGTGCGCGCGCCGGGGATCACACAGTGGACGCCGGGCTGGGCCAGCAGCCAGCGCAGCGCCGCCTGCGCCAGCGTCTGACCCGGCCGGATCAGGAAGCGGAGCTGCTCGATACGGTCGAGGCGTAGCTGGAGTTGATCGCCGGTCGGGCGACGCCACTGCTGCTCGGCCGGGATCGGCTGGCCCGCCGCGAACTTGCCGCTCAGCAGGCCACGAGCCAGCGGTGTCCGGATCATGATGCCGATGTTGCGCTCGATCGCGAGCGGCAGCAGCTCAGCCTCGGCGGTCGGGTTGAGCATGTCGTACTCGATCTGGAGGAAGTCCGCGCCGTGCTCGATGGCCCAGATGCCCGAGGCGTGGTTCGAGGTCGAGATGCCGAAGTAGTCGATCGTGCCTTCGGCCTTGAGCTGCTCGATGGCGTCAGGGTAGGTGGACTGCTCCAACTGCTCGACGGTCGGGCTGTGGAGCATGTACAGCTCGATGCTCTTGCGGCGCAGCCGCTCGTGACTGCCGCGCGCGCCGCGCAGGATCGCTTCGGCCGAGAAGTCGCGGATGATGCCTGCGCCGGTTCCGAAGCCGCCCTTGGTGGCGATGACGGTCGGACCATCGTAGCCGCTGATGGCCTCCCCGAGGACAGACTCGCTGCGGCTCTCGTTGTAGTTCTCGGAGGTGTCGAAGAACGTGACGCCCAGGTCGAGCGCCTTGCGGACCAGAGGCGGCCACTGAGCCGGGTCGGCGCCAGGATCGCCGAGCCGATTGCAGCCCATCGAGAGCCGCGAGACGGTGAGGCCGGTCCGTCCGAAGGTGGTGTACCGCATGTGGGGGCGTCTCCTCTGAGGCGTGGTCAGACCAAACGGTGTCGACGAAATCGATTTTGTACCATGGCCGGCGCTGTCGGCGCGGATTGTGCCCCGCGCCGGAGCGGTACGATAGAGTGAGCGCGCCTGGGGGTGCCCACCATGTCGATAGCCTCAGAGCAGATGACCCTGGACGAGTTCCTGGCCAGGTACGAGCACGACCCGATCCTGGAGTACGCGCAGGGGGTGGTGACGGAGAAGATGTCTCCGGGTTGGGATCACGCCGCCGTGCAAATGACGGTTGGCGCGGCGATCAATGCCTACGCACGGCCGCGTCGGCTGGCCTTCGCCTTCAGCGAGCTTCGCGTGACCGGCCGATGATCGCGGGGCGGGCGACGCCACAGGGGACGGCCCGGCGGGCTGCCGGACGCGAGGGCTACCGCCGCCTGGGCCGTACCGGCCTGACCGTGTCGTCGGTCGGGTTCGGAGGCTACCGCACGGGCCGTCGTGACCCGTTGCACGGCGAGGCGTTGCGGGCGGCGCTCGAGGCCGGCGTGAACCTGCTCGACACCTCGTCCAACTACATGCTCGGGGATTCCGAGCGCCTCATCGGCGAGGTGCTGGCCGAGTCCGCCCTGCCGCGCGACGAGATCGTCGTGGTCAGCAAGATCGGGTACGTCCAGGGGCCGAACCTGGAGCTTGCCCAGCAGCGCGAGGCGGCGGGCCAGCCGTTCCCCGAGATGGTCAAGTACATGGACGGCTGCTGGTACTGCATCTCGCCGGCGTTTCTGGACGATCAGCTGTCCCGCGCGCTCGACCGGCTGGGCCTCGAAACCATCGACGTGCTGCTGCTCCACAACCCGGAGTACTTCCTGCTGGACGCCGCCCACCACCAGGATGGACGGTTGCTGGACCAGATCCGCGCCGAGTTCTACGACCGTCTCGCCCGGGCGTTCGCGTATCTCGACGGCGCCGCGGCGAACGGGCGCATCGGCGCGTACGGCGTCTCGTCTAACAGCTGCGTGCTGCCCGAGGACGATCCCGAGGCGACGAGCGTGACGCGGATGGTCGAGGCGTCAGGCGGGCAGATGGCGGTCCTCCAGCTACCGTACAACCTGTTCGAGGCCGGCGCGCTGCTGGAACGGAACACGCCCGAGGGCACGGCCCTGGGCGCGGCCCTGCGCCACGACCTCGGCGTGCTGGTCAATCGGCCGCTCAACGCGATGGCGCGGATCGGCGGACGGCCAGGGCGGCTGATCCGGCTGGCCGATCCGCCCCGACCGGGCGCGCCCGGCAGCGACGAGATCCTGCGGGCACAGGTGGAGCGGCTCGGGGAGCGCGAGGCCCAGTTGGCGCACGCTGCGCCCGGCATCGTGCCGCCGCGCGTCGCCGAGCTGTTGCTGAGCATCTGGGAGGAGATCGCCTATCCGCAGGCGTTTCAGCAGATCTTCCGCTCGGAGATCGTGCCGGAGGCTCAGCGTGGGCTGCGGGAGCTGGTCGCGGCCCTGGGCACGCTGCCGGATCCGGCGAAGCTGGCGGAGATCCAGGCGTACCAGGACCAGTTGAACGCCCTGATCGAGCCGCTCCAGGCCAGGGCCACCCGCCAGGATTCCCGCGTGGCCGAGCAGATTCGAGCGGCGATTCAGCCGTCGCTGCCGTTGCCGCTCTGGAACGAGCGTCTCTCACGCATCGCCCTGGGGTTCGTGGCATCGACGCCCGGGGTGAGCTGCGTGCTGAACGGGATGCGGCACCCGGCCTACGTTGAGGACGGAGTCGCCGTGATGACGCAGCCGCCGATCCCCGATGTCGAGTCGGTGGCGCGGGCGCTGGCCGGAGCCGTCAGCCAGACGTAGGCTGGTCAGCGGTCAGCGGTCAGCGGTCAGCGGTCAGCGGTCAGCGGTCAGCGGTCAGCGGTCAGCGGTCAGCGGTCAGCGGCCTCGGTTGGGGAGGGGCGCGGCGTCCGTCGAGCGGCCGGCCGGTGCTCGGACGAATCGAACGTCGGGGCTGCCGGCCACCACGTCGAGCGCTGACGGCAGCAGCATGGCCTGGATCGTGTCGGCGTACTCGCCCTCCACGACGCCGCCAGCGGCCAGGATCGCCGCGTGCGCGTTCGCCAGATCGAGCGAGACGCACTCCACCAGCACCCGGATCTGCCCACCGCTGATGGCCAGCCCGGCGGCCTGGGCCGCCGCCAGCGCCGCATCGTCGCCGGCCGTGAGGGCGGTTTCGGCGATGGCCGCCAGCGCGCCGTCCAGCTTCTCACGGCGGGGCGCCGGCGCGCCCGTGGCCGGCGACCGCTCGTCGGCGCTCCCGGGCGTTGCTTCGGGCTGCTCGGCGGGTGGCGGCGCTGGGAGATCACCGTCCGCCACGGCGACTCCTCCCAGCACCAGGACAACGATCAGCAGCGTACCGCCCGCGATGCCGGGCAGCGCGCGTCTCGCCATCCGCCACCCGTCCCGCCATCCCTGCATGCGCCATCGTCGTCGCCACATCCTGAGAGCATCGTACGCCCGCTGCCGCATGCGCGCAACACAGGCTGCTTTGCACGCTGCCGGCTTCAGCCCGCCCAGCGGCTGCCGGCAGGCCAGACCGGGTTCTCGTTCTCGAACGACCGTGTTACGAACTGTTCCCGAGCGTGACATTCGTGTGCACAAGTAGTTGACCGGCACCTTCGAGAGTGGTACGATCCCTGAGAACGCCTGTTCTATAGGCTGCGGATGTCGGCAGCCTGAGGAGATGAGATGCGGAAGCTGTCCGACCGCCAGCAGCGGATCCTCGACTTTCTGGCTGAGTACACCAGTGACCACGGCTACCCGCCGAGTATCCGGGAGATCGGCCAGGCCGTCGGGATTTCCTCGACCTCCGTGGTCGACTACAACCTGCGCGCGCTCGAACGGAGCGGGATGATCCGCCGGGATCGGGAAGTGTCGCGCGGGCTGGGGCTGGTGGGGCAGCCCGGCCAGACCGCCACGCTTGCGCGGCCATCGCTGGTGCGGGTGCCGATTGTCGGCCGGATCGCCGCTGGTGAGCCGATTGAGGCGCTCGAACAGCACGATGACTACCTGGAGCTTGGCGCGGGCACCGTGCCGGACGGCTGCTACGCCCTCCAGGTCAAGGGCAAGTCGATGATCGAGGATCTGATCGACGACGGCGATCTGGTGGTGATCCGCCCGCAGGAGACGGCTGAGAACGGCGACATCGTGGTGGCGCTGCTGATGAGCCAGGGGCCGTCCACGGAGGGCGTCGCCACCCTCAAGCGGCTGTACCGCGAGCGTGGTCAGGTACGGCTGCAGCCTGCGAACGCGGCCATGCAGCCGATCTACGTCGATCCGTCCCAACTGCGCGTACAGGGGAAGGTCGTCCAGGTCGTCCGCTACCTGTAGTCGCGTACCTCGAGTCTCTGGAGCGCACGCTCCAGCGCGCTCGGCGTCACGCAGCGGGACTCATCGGACTTCCTCGCCGGCCCCGTGGTGACAGGCGTTCTCACATCCCCACGGGTCAGGGCGATGGCATGTTCATTGGTGTCCCCGAAGCATCATGGAACGGGCGGTCGGGGACTGAAGTCCCCGCCTACGGTCACGCCGTCGCTGCGCGACGGCCGTCGGGAACGGCCGGCACTGGTGCGACTGGAGCGTCGCGCAGCGACTGCAGGAGTGTAGGCGGGGCTTTCAAGCCCCGACGCGGCGGCACGACGACATCAACATACGATTGCACTGGCGCTGCCCTCAAGGCGATTGCATGACGAGCACGTCCTGCGACCTCGTCGGGGACTGAAGTCCCCGCCTACAGTCACGCCGTCGCTGCGCGACGGACGCCGGGAACGGCTGGGGCTGGTGCGACTGGAGCGTCGCGCAGCGACTGCAGGATCGTAGGCGGGGCTTTCAAGCCCCGACGCGGCGGCACGACGACATCAACATGCAATCGCCCTGCCCCACGGGTCTGGCGCGTTGACGTGTGCGCGGATGGTTCCGTACCATCACGTTCCCGGTGGCGCACACGGTTTCCTGGTCGCTCGGCAATCCCCCGCTGACGTCGGCTGCAAGGTGCGCGCCTCGGTCTTGGAATCTGCGAGGCAGGGCAACAAGGAGACGTGAGCGCCGCATGGCGCGCGCGGCTCGTGTCGCGGACATCGCCGCGCCGGGCGCACGCCGACGCCGTGCACACGTCTGTCAGAGGATTGCGCCTGGGGTGGGGCTACCGTTTTGAGTCTGATCGCGCCGATGGCTGCTTCGTCGCTTGGGGATGATGCTGAGCGATTGCTCGCCTGTCCGCGGTGCCGCTCCCGGTTTGCCGCCCAGGGCGGGGAGCTTCGCTGCCAGAACGCGGCGTGTGGGTACGTCGGTCTGCTGACCCATGATGTCGTCGTGCTCGGCGACACCTCGGCGCTCTCGTTCTTCGACGACCGCCACGAGGTGATGACCGAAGGCAACGCCAGTGAAGGCGTGCGCTGCCTCTGCTACGAGCGGCAGGCCGGCGTGGTCGAGGCGATGCTGAAGCCCGGAATGATCGTGCTGGACATCGGGTGCGGGCCGACGCTGCCGTACACCAAGCCGGCCGACACCTACGTTATCGGCCTTGAAGCGTCCTATGAGTCGATCCGCGTGAACCGCGAGGTTGACATGCGGGTCTACGGCTCGGCGCTCGAAGCCCCGCTCGCCGATCGGTCGGTCGACCTGGTGCTCGCCTATTACGCGGTCCACCACATCACCGGAACGACCGTCGCACAGAACCGGCAGAACCTGATGCGGACGCTGCGGGAGCTTGGGCGGGTCGTGAAGCCCGGCGGCGAGCTGGCGATCTTCGAGGTCAGCCCGTGGCTGCCGGTCTGGCACGCCGAGCGGCTGCTCTGGAACACGGCGCGCAAGGTGCTCGGCCCGAAGCTCGACATGTTCTTCTACGCCGAGCACGTCTACGAGGCGGCCGGGCGGGCAGCCCTCCCACCGACAGCGTTCTCCGTGCAGCGATTCGATACCTCGATGCTCAGCACCTTCCCGCCAGCCTTCAGCCTGCCGTGGCTCCAGGTGCCGCGCTTCCTGTACCCGTTCAATGTCAACTTGTACCGGTGGCGGTTCTAGGGGCGTTGGCGGGCCGAGCGCATCCGCCGACCACTGATGCGCGGCCCCGTGTCGAATCCCACGCCTGAGGCTGAGCGCTCGCAGATTGTGCCAGGCGCGGTATCGTCCGTGACGGCCGGGCGCCCCCCAGCCGACCGGCGCTGGCATACGGTGTCGCTCGGGCTGCTGCTCGCGATCTACCTTGGTCTGTACGGCTGGTTTGTCTTCAGCACGGACCGGCTGCCCTACGTCTACGACAACACCGAGACGTTCTCGGCGCTCTGGCACGCCCACAACCTGTACACGTTCGACTTCTTCACCAGTTGGGGCCTCACCGACGAGGCGTACGGGCCGGAGCCGGCCGCCCATCCGTTCGTCCACAGCCACCAGGGAAACTTCCCACGCCTCTTCGCCTACCTGATCTACGCACTCGGGGCGCGGACCGCCGAATCGCAGATCGTCGTGACGACGTTCACCATCGGCATCGCGGCCGTCGTCTTCGCCTTCGAGTTTCTGGCCCGCCGGGCCGGGCCACGCTTCGCCCTGCTCGCCTGCCTGCTGTTGCTGACCGACTACCTGTTCTTCGCGCAGTGGCAGGTGGTGACCTACCGCGTCTGGCACGTCTTCTTCGTGTTCTCGTCGCTGCTGTGCGTGGATGGCCTGGGTGGGAACCGCTCCCGGCGCTGGGCGGTGCTGACGTTCCTCAACTTCCTGGCGCTGTTCTATTTTGAGCTGATCTTCGTGGCGTACGTTGCGCTGTTCACGGCGTTCTCTGCTGGCTGGTGGTACCGCTGGGCCTGGCGGACGGCGCTGCGATTCTGGGCGCTCCAGGCGGCCGGTGGTGGGCTGGCCCTGGCGATCTTGATGCTCCAGGGCGCGCTCTTCCTGGGGCCGCGCGTCTTCGCCGAGGACCTGTACCTGACCTACTTCGCTCGGAACCTCGCCGCTGACAGCCCGGCCATGCTGGAGCGGCTGGATACGTTCTTTCGCCAGCATCCCATCGTGTTCTGGTTCAACATCATCGACGTGCGCGGCCTGCGCGGCCCGGGCGCCTTCTTCGGACAGCTCGCGACGTGGCACTTCGAGGCGCTCACGCCGTTCCTCACGCTCCTGCTGGGGACCGTCTGGCTTGGCTGGCTGCTCGGCTCGGTCCGCTGGCCGTCGCCGCTCGTGCGGGGTGGGCGGCAGGCGGCCGGCTCGGCGTGGCTGCTGCGAGACCGCTGGCGGACGCCGCTCGGGCTGGTGCGCCTGTCGCTGCGCTTCGAGATGCCGCTGACCTGGCCGGCCTGGGCCGAATGTCGGCGGACGGCTGCGCCGCGGGCAACCCTTGTGCTGGTCCTGCTTGGCGTGCCGACGCTGCTGCTGGCCGTCACCCTGCTGCGAGATCAAGCCGTCCTGGGTCTGCCGCAGAGTCAGGCGTCGTTCCTGCGCCAGACGCGCGGCCTCGGGTACGCCGGCCTGCTCGTGGCGGGCGTGGTCGCGCTGGGGCTGCTCTGGGGCACGCTCCCACGCTGGCAACTGCTGGCGCGCATCGCGCTCGGGCGGGCGGTCCTGGCCGCCGGGCTGCTGCTGGCCGTCAACGCCTTCGTGCGCGGGCAGTCGGCGCTCTACAACCAGCAGGCCGCGCCGCTCTGGCAGGGGTATCTCGGGCTGGGGCTGCCGCACGGGGCGGTCGTGGCGCTGCTGCTGGCGGCCGCCGGGCTGGCCGCCGCGCTGGTGCTGTTCGGCAGTCGCCCTCTCCTCGGAGGAGACCGCGCAAGCCACCTCGGCGGCCTGCTCTCGTTCGTCGTGCTCGGCGATGTTGCCCTCTACGCCACCTACGTGCTCTCGCCCGGCTACGTGATCAGCGGCTACCTCTCGCGCGGCGCGCCACTGTTCGTGTTCGCGGTAGATGTGGCCCTGGCCATCGGTTTGTCTGTCGCCGTTCAGGCTGGCTGCCGAGCGCTCGCCGGGGCAGCGGGCCTGCTGCGCCATCACCTCGGCCCGCCCGATCTCGGTCGAAGACGTCTCCCGGCCAGTGTGACATTGGGCCTCCTCGGGGTGGCGCTGATAGGGCTGGGCGGCGTGAGCGTCGTGGCCTGGGGCAAGGTGCAGCTTGGCTATCTGACGCTGCTGCCGCCGACCCATTTTGCCTTCCTGAAAACCCTGGCCGAGCCGCCCTACCTCGGCCAGTCATTCGTCGGGAATCGGTACATGGCCCCGCCCGCTGCCTACACCGGCCAGTGGGCGTACATCGACGCGACCATCGGGCAGGCGCGCATCGAGCTGACCGACGACGGCTACCGGGTGGCCCAGGAGCTGCAAACGTACGTCTGGCTGCGGGACCGGGCCACCAACTCGGCCTACCGCGAGCCGCGCTACTACCTGTGCACGCGGTACCAGTCGCTGGCCGATGCGCTGATCCGGGCGCAGGACCTCCGGGGGTATGGCGGCTCCTGCAACGACCTGCCGCTGGTGCGTCGCGCCGACAGTGCCGAGCAGCCGTACCTTCAGTACCGCGTGACCGCGCGCGATCCATCGCCGGCCGGAAGCTGGGCCATCGTCGAGCTGGACTGGGTCTACCCGCCGTACCTGAAGCCGGCGCCCGGTGCAGCGGGCGCATCGCGCGTGCTGGTGACGCCGCGCCAGACGGCGGGGGGACTCTCGCTCGACGTAACCTATCGGTACGCGCATCAGAAGGAGACGCCCGAGGCCGGGACGATGCTGCGGCTGTACCTGCGCGAGCCATCTGGCGTCAGCTGCCTGCTGCGCGAGCAGGCAGCGCCCGGTCCGCTCGTCGTGCCAGACGGCGTCGCCGGGACACTCTTCGTGACCGTGCAGCCATCGACGACAGAGAAGCGCGGACCGGCCTACCAGAGCGACCTGCTCCAGGTTGATGGCGGCGGGCGGGGCTGCTCGTAACTCAGGCGCCCGGCCTGTTTCGTCATGTAGAGACGTGGATATACTCCATCCCGCCGAGCGACGTACGTTTGCCCGCGCCGGCCAGAGGTAGACCGTGGTGAACAGCGTGAAGACCATGCAAGTGCCGTTCGTCAACCTGGCCGCACAGCACGCCGCCATCAAGGGCGAGCTGCTGGAGGCGATGGGCCGCGTCATCGACAGCGGGATGTTCGTCCTCGGGGCCGAGGTCGACGAGCTGGAGCGCCAGTTCGCCGAGGCCATCGGCGTGCAGTACGCCGTCGGGGTGAACTCGGGCACCGATGCACTGATCCTGGCCCTGCGGGCGCTCGGCGTCGGCCCGGGCGACGAGGTCATCACTGCCGCGAACTCGTTCATCGCCAGCGCCGGCTGCGCGGCGATGATCGGCGCGCGCCCGGTCCTGGTGGACGTGGGCGACGACTACAACATGGACCCTGCCTGCCTGCTGCGCGCGATCACCCCACGGACGAAGGCGATTGTGCCCGTCCACCTCACGGGGCGCGCGGCCCGCATGGATGAGATCATGCGGATCGCCGACGAGCATGGGATTCCCGTCGTCGAGGATGCTGCCCAGGCGGTCCTGGCCGAGTACCGTGGCACGCGCGTGGGCGCGTTCGGGGCGGCCGGGGCGTTCAGTTTGCACCCGCTTAAGACGCTGAGCGCCATTGGCGACGGCGGCATCCTCACGACCGACAACCGCGCGCTGTATGAAGAGGTCAGGATCATGCGAAACCTCGGGCTGAAGACCCGAGACGACGCCGTGGTCTGGAGCGGGAACTCGCGCCTCGACACGATCCAGGCGGCGGCGCTGCTGGTCAAGCTCAAGTACCTGGAGGCGTGGACCGAGCAGCGGCGCGCCAACGCCCGCCGGTACCGTGCGCTCCTGGCCGATATCCCGCAGGTGCGGACGCCCGCCGAGGAGCCGTATGAGCGGGCCGTCTATCAGGTCTTCAAGATCCTGGCTGAAGACCGCGACGCTCTCCAGGCCTACTTGAAGGAGCGTGGCATCGGCACGGCGGTCCACTATGCGATCCCGATGCACCTGCAGACGGTCGCCGCCGAGCTGGACTACGCGCCCGGCGCGTTCCCCGTCACCGAGCGGCAGGCCGAGCAGATCCTGGCCATCCCGATCTACCACACCCTGACGGACGAGGAGTTGACGTACGTCGCGGAGGCGATCCGGGCGTTCTACACAGGTGCGCGCCCCGCTGATGGCCGATCGGTCCGCTAGCCTGTCAGCCCGGCGCGCCTCGCCTGTCAGCCCGGCGCGCCTCGGCAGGCGACGCGGCTGCCGCGCTTGCCGCCGGCCTGCTGCTGGCCGGGCGCGCCGTGTGATGGTGGGCTGGCCTCGCCCGGATGCCTGATACAATCGTCGCCGATGTGGGACAGACAGCCGTGACTCAGTTGCCTCTCTGGTTGGCGGGCGTCGGCTACCTGCTGCTGCACCTGCTGGCCTATCTCGTAGTGTTGCGGCGCTTCCGTGCTTTCGTGACAGAACGGGGCGCGTTTCGGTACCACCTCGCGTCGGCGATGGTCTTCACCCTGGTGGTGGCGGGCCTCTGGCTGCTCGTCCCAGCCTCCGGCGTCTCGTTCGCGGTGCTCGTGGGCCTCGTGATGCTCCACGGCATCTACAGCCTCTCGTTCCTCGAAGTGTGGTCGTTGACGGAAGGCAGCTACTCGCTCCAGATCGTGCGGGCGGTCGTCGAGTCCAATGCGACCCGCTCGCCGCTCGACATGCAGCACCTTGAGGGGATCGGCTCGCGCAAGAAGCTCGGGCGCACCGACACACTGGTGCGGCTCGGCCTCGTCTCCGTGGTGGATGGGCAGGTTTCGCTGACGCCGCGCGGGCGGACAGCGGCGCGGGCGCTCGGCGCGTTGCGGTCGCTGGTCGACACGCGGACCCAGGTCAAGGCCGGGTAGCCGAGATGTGGCTCGTGCTGTCGCTGGGGGCGTTCCTGCTGGCAATCGGGTGTCATCTCGTGGTGGTACGGCTGCCACTGCCGATCAGCAACGTGATCCGGTACGTGGTCGGGGGAGGGGCGGTCGGCGTGCTGCTGGCCCTGGCCTTGCTGGTGCTCTACGGCATCTCGTCGGAGGTCGTGGCCGGGCTGGCGCTGTTCGCCTTCCTCAGCGAGCTGTACATCTTCCTCTTCACGCTGGTCATCAGCAGCGTCACCGTCTCGATGCTCCTGCGCCTGCGCCAGGGGCCGCTGCCTGAAGCCGTCCTGACGGAGGAGGCGCAGTCGTCGGCGATGGTCGCCATGCGGCTGGAACAACTCGAACGGAACGGGTTCATCCGAACCGAGGGCGGGCGGTATGTTCCGCTGTCCTCGGCGCAGCGGCTGACGGCAGCGTTCGTCGCCCTGCGGACGATCCTCGGCCACGAGCTGCACCGCCAGGACCGCCGGTAGGTCGCGGCGGGGCCCGCCTGCCACACCGGCCGCGAGCTACGCGGCGGCCGGCGTGGCGCTGCTCAGCTTAGCTCGTTCGTGTCAGGGGTTGGCGGCTGCTCGCGAGTCCACGATCTGGGCCAGCCGGGCCAGCTCGTCGAAGCTGGCGGTGTCGCCGGGCGGGACGTTCTGCGACACCGTGTAGACGGTCCCGCCGCGCCGCCACGAGATCCAGATCCGGCCCTCGTTCTGGCCGGTCCCGACCTGCGCCAGCGTCTCATCGCCGAGCGTCACCGGCGAATCGACGTCCTTGTACTGGGGCGGATTGCGTGGCTCATCCGCCTCGTAGATCTCGCGCATGTCCTTGTGTGCGCCGTCGCCGTCGCGATAGAAGCTGACGGTGATGGCGTATGGGGGTGGGAAGCCGGCCCCGATCCACCGCGCATAGACGCCCTGCCAGCCGAGGCGGATCGCGCGGGCGCGGGCGGCGGCGATGCTCGGATAGTCGCTGGCGTAGTAGTGCAGCGTGTCGAACGCCATCTCGCCACGGACCTGCTGGTCCTCCGGGCGGCTGGCATCCCCGGCCTGGAGCAGGACGGGAGCGGCCCGCTGCTTCATCTGCTCGGCGGTCAAGAGCCCATCGGTGGTGGACGGCCCGGCCGGCAGCGGCCCGACGTCGGCCGGCGGGCTAAGCGCTGCTTGAATCGCCTCTGGGGGTGCGACAGACGGATCGCGCCCCATGTTGAGCGACACGTCCGGCGTCACGCCAACCTCGTCAACGGCGATCTCCTGCTTGCCGGTGAAGACCTGCCGGATCGCCACCATCATGCCCGCGCCCAGCGGCAGCGGCACGATGTTGCCGGTGTTGAGCGCGCCGGCCGACTGACGGCCCATGACCACGCCGCGCTTGTACTCCTGCACCGCCGAGGCAAAGCCCTCGGAGGCCGAGGCCGAGTTGCCGTCGATCAGAACGACCAGTGGGCGCTGCACCCGGAAGAGATGACCGTCGGTGGCCTGTTCGTACCGCCCGCCGATCTTGTCGCGCTCCACGAGGATCGGCCCGGCGTCGATGAACCGCCCGAGCACCTGTACGAGGCTGGCGCCGCCGCCGTTGCCGCGGAGATCCATGATCCAGCCCTTGCCGCCGGCCTGCTCGCACTGCTCCAGGTAGTAGTCGAGATCCTCGCCGATGGTCCGGCCCGTCGGCCCGACGATGAACGCTACCGGGAAGGTCGAGAGGCGGAAATGGCAGACGCCCTCAGGGAGCACCTTCATGGTCAGCGGCGGCTCGCTGAAGCGCGCCCGGGTGACCACGATGTCCATCGTCTGGCCGCCGTCGCCGCGCTGCAGGGTCAGGGTGACGCTCTGGCCCTCTTCGCCGCGCAGGGCATCCGAGACGTCGCGCAGCTCCATGCGGCTGGTGCTGCGGCCATCGACCGCCAGGATGATGTCGTTGTCCATCACGCCGGCCTTCTCGGCGGGCGCGCCCGGGACCACCGAGCCGATCCGGAACGGCGCGCTCTGCCCCTGGATCAGGATGCCGAGGCCCACCCGGCCCGAATCGCTGGTCAGGCTCTGGCGGAAGCGCGCGAACGCCTCCGGCGGGAGGAAGACCGTGTGCTGCTCGCCGACGCTCTGGGTCATCAGGTCGGAGGTCGCCATCGCGACACGGTTGGCGTCCACGCCGGACCCGGCCGCCGAGAGCAGCGCCCGGTACTGGGCTACAAACGCCTGCAGGTCGCCGTTGCGGTCGCCGGTGAACTGCGGATCGGCGACGCCCGAGGGCAGCTTGCGCTGCTCGGCCAGCGCCCGCCGCGCGCCTTCCCAGGCGGCGTCCAGCAGATCGCGCGAGTCGAGCGGTTTGAAGAAGCGATCCTGGATCGAGTTGTAGACCGCCGTGATCAGCGTGATGCCCGGCTCAGCGTCGCCCTGGTTGACGACGGCCCGAGGCGCATCGACATCCGGCGACATCATCGGCTGGGCAGAGCGGTCGACGTCCGGCGCGTCGACAGACGACGTGCCCGGCTCCGCGCCCACGCGCAGCGGCGCGAACATCGAGGCCGGCGCGAACGCCGAAGAGATGAGCAGCCCCACGAGCAACAGGCCCGTGAGCGCCGCGCGACCACGCAACGCGAGGCGCGACCGTGCTGCGTCGGAGGAGTGGTTCATTCGGCAGAGTCCTCCGGGCGTCGAGGGGTTGACACTCTGGCGCTCGCCGCCCCAGGTTCATGATACGCCGTTCAGAGACGCGTCCGGGCACATTACGTGCGCGGGTCTCGTCTGCCACTCGCTCGTCTGCTGTATACTGCCCCACATCCCGTGGGCCGGGGTTGTTCTGGTGCTCTCTATCGTCGTCCCCATCTACAACGAGGTCGAGAATATCCCGGAGCTGCATGAAGAGCTCCAGGGCGTGCTGGTCAAGCTCGGCCGGCCCTACGAGATCCTGTACGTCGACGACGGCAGCAAGGATGGCAGCTTCGGCCTGCTGAAGCAGATCGCCGAGCAGCATCCGGAAGTCGTCGTCATCCAGTTCCGCCGCAACTTCGGGCAGACGCCGGCGCTGGCCGCCGGCCTCGAAGCGTCGCGCGGGGACGTCGTCATCTTCATGGATGGCGATCTCCAGAACGATCCTGCCGAGATCCCGCGCCTGCTCCAGACGATGGACGAGGGCGACTTCGACGTCGTCAGCGGGTGGCGCAAGAACCGCCAGGACGCCGAGATCAGCCGCAAGCTCCCCTCGCGGATGGCCAACTGGCTGATCTCGAAGGTGAGCGGCGTCGAGCTGCACGACTATGGGTGCACGCTCAAGGCGTATCGCCGCGAGGTGCTCAAGAACGTCCGCCTGTACGGCGAGATGCACCGGTTCATCCCGGCCTACGCGCACTGGTCTGGCGCGACGGTCACCGAGCTGGCGGTCAACCACCGGGCGCGCAAGTACGGCAAGTCCAAGTACGGCATCAACCGCACCATCAAGGTGCTGTTGGATCTGCTGACCCTCAAGTTCCTGAGCAGCTACTCGACCAAGCCGATCCAGCTCTTCGGCGGCCTCGGCGCGGTCTGCTTCCTGTTCGGTGCGCTGGCGGTCCTGTTCACGCTCTACTCGCGCGTCTTCGAGGACGTGCGGGTCCACCGCAACCCGGTCATGCTGATCGCCGTGTTCGCCTTCCTGGCCGGCCTGCTGTTCATCACCCAAGGCTTGCTGGCGGAGCTGGTCACGCGGACGTGGTTCGAGTCGCAAGGCAAACGCACCTACGTCATCCGGACGATGCTCGGTCGGGGGCTGGCCGGCCGGCAGCCGATCCGCCAGTCGGATGCCGGCGCGGGCCGTGGGGTGCGCTACGTGAAGTTCGGCGGCCGGTCCGCCGCTGCTCGACGGAACGGCGCCCGGCCGCTGGCCGGCGTTGGCGGCAGCGCGCGCGGCAGCTAACTCACCGTTGGAGAGGCCCAGGCGATGACCGATCGCGCGGAGGGTGTACCCACGATCGGCGGGCGTGTCCGCGCGGTGCTCAGGGCACACCCGGACGCGGTGGCGGTCGGCCTGATTCTGCTGGTCGCCGTGGCCATACGTGTGGCGTTCACGTTCCGCGTGCCGGTCTTTCTGCTGCGCGACAGCGTCAGCTACTTCCTGCCGGCCTGGGATCTCCTGAACGGCTACGGCTTCGACATCTCGGTGCGGCGCACCCCGACCTACCCGCTGTTCCTGGTCGGGTCGATGGCGCTGTTTGGCGAGGAGCTACAGGCCATTGCGTTCGCGCAGCATCTGCTTGGGGTGGCCTGCGCCGTCCTGGTCTACATCCTCGGGCGGCAGACGGTGGGTCGGGTGGCCGGGCTGATCGCCGCGCTGATCACGGCGGCGAACGGCGCGCTGCTGATCTCCGAGCACTACCTGATGCCCGAGACGGTCCTGATCTTCCTGCTGCTGCTGACGTTCGTCGTCTTCCTCTGGGCCATGCGATCCGGCCGTCGTCCAGCCTTCTTCGGGGCCGGTCTGCTGTTGGGGCTGAGCCTGCTCTGCAAGCCGGTCGCCCAGGTGCTGATCCCGGTCCTGCCGTTCGTGCTGCTCGTCAACGAGCGCTCGCTGCGCCGGATCGTCCTGCCGACCATCCTGATCGGCGTCGGGCTGGCCTCGGTGATGCTCCCGTGGATGATCCGCAATCAGCTCGAGCATGGCAGTCTGACGGCGGCCGGTGCGCTCGGGCAGACGCTCCTGGCGCGGACGGCCAAGCACGACACCGGTTTCAAATGGTACGACGAGAAGCAGGCCGACATCTACGAGCGGCGCGAGGGGATCGCCCGGCAGCTTGTGCAGAACGGCGTGCGGCAGCGGCTCTCCGATGGGGTGATCTACCGCCGCGTCCAGGATCGCTTCGGGATGACCGACGCCGAGATCAACGGCTTCATGCGGGTGCTGGCGACTGACGTCATTCTGGAGAACCCGTGGTACTACCTTCGCGGCACGGCCAGGATGACCTGGAGCCTGCTGGCCGGCGAGCCGGAGAAGCTCTCCACGGACTGGAAGACCCAGAACGCCCGCCTGAGCCGGGACGAATGGGATGACCGCATCGAGCACCTGTTGAGCCGGGCCAGCACGCCGCAACGCAACGAGCTTGAGCGGGCCAGTGGCGTCGTGGACCTGGTGCAGCCGCCCGCCTGGGGCGGCCTGATGCCGGCCCTGTTCGTCCTCGGGACCGTCCTCGTGGCCGCCTCGGCGCGGCTGCGGCCGGCCCTGCTGCTGAGCCTGTCGGCCCTGGCGCTGATCGTGACCTGCGCCGCGCTGGACGGCCCGGTCGTCCGCTACCGCTACCCGGCCGACCCGCTGATCGCGCTGGTAGCGGCCGGCGCGCTGACCTGGGCTGTCGGCCGGCTGATCGAGGCGACGCGGGGCCGCAGTGTCTCCGTGGCCGGCCCCGCGCCGACCGTCGTGCCGCCGTCCGTGGTGCCGCCGGCCGCCGGGCAGGCCCCGCGAGGGGTGTAGCGGATGAGGCTCGGACGTTCCGCGCTGGCGCTGGTTCGGCGGCATCCTGACCTGAGCGCCGTCTCGGTGATCGGCGTGACGGCGCTGCTGCTGCGGCTGGCCTTCCTGTACCGCGTGCCGGTCATCCTGACCGGGGACAGTCAGTCGCACTACCTGCCCGGCTACGACCTGCTCTTCGGCAACGAGTTCGAGCCGGAGCTGCGCCGGCCGCCCGGATACGCCTTCTTCGTGGCCGGCGTCATCGCGACGCTCGGCGAAGATCTGCGGGCGCTGGCGTTCGCGCAGCACCTGCTCGGCGTCGGGCTGGCGCTGCTGACCTACCTGCTCGGCCGGCTGACGTTCGGGCCGGTGGCCGGACGCTGGGCCGGCCTGCTGGCAGGGCTGCTGGTGGCCGCCAACGGCGCGCTGATCCTCTCCGGCCAGAGCGTCATGACCGAGACGCTGTTCACCTTCCTGCTGCTGGCGACGCTGGTGCTGCTGGTGCTGGCGGCGCGGGGTGGCGCGTGGGGCTGGGCGCTGGCGGCCGGCCTGCTGCTCGGCGTCACGGCGCTGACGCGGCCGGTGGCGCAGGCGCTGGTGGCCCTGGTTCCGGTGGCGTTCCTGATCTGTCACCCGGCGTCATGGCGGCGTCCGTGGCCCATCGTGCGCGGCACGGCCCTGGTCGGCGTCGGGTTCGCCCTGGTCCTGGTTCCCTGGATGCTCCGCAACCTGGCCGAGCACGGCACGCTCGCGGCGGCCGGTGGCCTGGGGCGCAGCCTGGTGGCGCGGACCATCAAGTACGACGAGGGCTTCTTCGACCAGGCGCGCCCGGTCGTCGAGGGCGACTTCAAGAGCGAAGCCCGCCAGTTCATTCGCGGCAAGCGCAACACGATCCGGAACAGCCGGTCGGTGCGCTCCACGCAGGCCGGCCTGATGAAAGAGTACGGGCTGACGCAGGCCCAGTCCGACCGGATCATGCGCGAGGTCGCGACGGACGTCATCCTGGAGAACAAGACCTACTACCTCGTCGGCAGTCTCAAGATGGCGTGGCAGATCGTCCTGGGCAAGGAGAAGGAAGACACCTACTCCGACCGCTGGGTGATGCGGAGCAGCAAGGACTGGGCCGAGCAGTGGGAGGCGCGCGTCGATCACCTGCTCGGGCCGGCCACGGCGGCCGAGCAGCGCGGCGTTGACACGGCCCAGTGGCTGACCGACCTGTTCCAGCCGTCGAGCGTCGGGCCGATCCTCCCGCTGCTGGCGGCGCTGGGCCTGCTGCTGGCCGGCCTGGCGGCGCGGCCGGCCCTGATCCCGGGGCTGGCCGGCCTCGGCATCCTGCTGCTCTCGGCGGCGTTGGACGGGCCGGTCCCCCGCTACCGCTACCCGCTGGACCCGATCCTCGCGCTGCTGGCGGCGGGCGCCGTCAGCATCCTGGCGTCCTGGCTGCTGGTGGCCGTCAGGAGAGGGCGGAAGCGTGCGGCAGGAAGGGCAGGCGGGGCCGGCGAGCGCGGCGGCGCACGGCCCGGGCCGGTCCCGTCCCCGGGCGGCCCGATCCCCGAGGCGACCCGGTGAGTGGAGCGCTCGCCACCCTCCGTCGCCACTCTGACGCGGTCTGCCTGACCCTGGTGGTGCTGGCCGCGCTGGCGTTCAAGCTCGGCTTTGCGATGCGGATCGTGCCGTTCATCGCCAAGGACAGTCAGGCCTACTTCCTGCCGGCCTGGGATCTCGTCCACACGGGCCAGTTCGAGCTGGGGCTGCGACGCACCCCTGGCTATCCGCTCTTCCTGGTCCTTGCACTGATCCTGACCGGCGACGATCTCCGAGGCATCACGCTGCTCCAGCATCTGCTGGGCGTGGTGACGGCGGCGCTGGCCTTCCTGCTCGGCCGGCTGGCCGCCGGGCCGCGGGCCGGCGCCGGGCGCATTGTGGGCGTCGTGGCCGGCCTGCTGACGGCGGTCTCCGCGCCGCTGGTCGTCTACGAGCACTACCTGCTGACCGAGACGCTGTTTGCGTTCTGCGTCACGCTGATGCTGACGGTGCTGCTGTGGGCCTGTCGCCGCGACGCCCCGCGGCTCTGGCTGCTGAGCGGCCTGCTGGTCGGCCTGGCGGCCATGGTCAAGCCGATTGCCCAGGGGTTTCTGCCGCTGGCCGTGCTGGCAGCCTACCTGACGGCCGCCTCCTGGCGAGCGCTCGGTATCCTGTCCTGGCCGAGGCCGTCGCGGCGCGCGTTGCTGGCAGCGGTGGCCGTGGGGCTGGGGTACGGCGTCGCCATCGCGCCGTGGTCGATCCGCAACCAGCTGGAGCACAACCTCGCCTCGCCGAGCACCTTCGGGCGCACGCTGGTGGCCCGTACGGCCTCCTATGACCGGGGCTTCGTCTTCGCCGATCCGGCCCGCCCGGAGGCTGACCCGCTCAAGGCCCGCGCCGCGAAGCTGATTCAGGAGGGGGCCAATCGTGGCGACTCCGACGGCACCATCGCGCAGCGGCTGCGGCAAGAGCTTGACCTGGACCCTATCGAGGTCAACACTGTCATGCGCGACCTGGCGTTGCAGGCGATAGTCCGTCAGCCGCTCTACTTCGTGCAGGGCTCGCTGTGGTTCGGGCTGCGGATCTTCAACGGCGTCGAGATGCGCCTCCGCGAGCACGAGTCCGAACGCAAGGATGTGGAGTGGGCCGACCGAACGCGCACACTGCTGGTCAACCAGCGCTCGGAGGACGACGCCCGTTTCGCGAACAGTTCGCTGAGGGTCTGGCAGGCATCGCAGTGGACGCCGCTGCCGCTGGTGTTGTTCGTGCTCGGCGCGACGGTCTCGCTGCTGCGCGGGTGGCGGCCGGGCCTGCTGCTCGGCGCGAGCGTCCTGTTCCTGGTGGTCGCCAGCGCGGCCCTGAACGGCCCGCAGGAGCGCTACCGGTATCCCGTGGACCCGGCCATCGCCGTGCTGATGGCGAGCGGGGTCGTCGGGCTGGTGGTGGCCGCCTGGCACTCGTGGGGACGTAAGGCCGCAACTGCCGAGAACGCCCTCACCCCCCCGCCCCCGTTCCCGCGTACAGGGAGCGGGGGCGCCATCTCCCCCTCCCCCGACACGGGGATCCGCGAAGCGAGGGGCCCCGTCGTTCGTGAGCAGAGGGACGTCGGCGTAGCCGATGCTCGCGCCGCGCAGCGGAGGGGGGCGGGGGGTGAGGGCCTCTCTGGACGTGAGGGCCTCTCTGGACGTGAGGGCCTCTCTGGACGTGAGGGCCTCCCTGGAAACGATGGCCTCCCGGTGTCCCACGCATGACCACCTGGATTCGCAAGCATCCTGACCTCGCGGCGCTGTTGCTGGTGCTGCTGGTGGCCGCCCTGGTGCGCGGCGCGTTCCTCTACCGGGCGCCCGTCTTCGCCACCGGCGACAGCGAGGGGTATCTGGCTCCGGGCTACGCCCTGGCGCGTGGCATCGACTACGACCTCAACTCGAAGCGCACGCCCGGCTACCCGTGGCTGGTGGCATTCGCCATCGCGGCCGGCGGCGAGGACCTACGGTCGCTGGTCTTCGTGCAGCATGCGCTCGGCGTCCTGACGGCCGGGCTGACCTTCGCGTTGGGCCGGCTGAGCTTCACGCCGGCCCGGACCGGGCGAGCCGTCGGGACGGTGGCCGCGCTGACCATCGCCCTGAACGGCGGCCTGATCCTCTCCGAGCATTCGGTCATGACCGAGGCGCTGTTCGTGCCGCTGATCGTCGGCACGCTGACGGCACTGGTCGCCGCCCTGCGGACGGGCCATCTGCTGCTCTTCCTGCTGGCCGGGCTGCTACTCGGAATGGCGACGCTGACGCGGCCAGTGGCGCAGATCCTCGTCCTGGTGATCCCGGTGGCTGTGCTGGTCGTCGCCCGGTCCTGGCGCGCGTGGCGGCCGATCCTCCTGCAGGTGAGTGTGGCCGTGGCCGGCTTCGCGCTGATGATGGCGCCCTGGGTGATCCGCTCGTTCGTCGAGCAGGACTCGGCGGGCGTTGGCAGCCTCGGACAGAGCCTGATCGGGCGGACCGCCCGTCATGACCGTGGCGCGTTCACCTACTACGATCCAGCCCTGCACGCCAACGAGCCGGCTGACCGGGTCCGGGCGCGCCGCATCCTGCAGCAGGCCGCCGACAACGGCTCGTCCGGCAAGGCGATCCACACCCGGCTTCGCAAGGAGCTGAACCTGTCAGCCGCCGAGGCCGACCGGTTGATGCGGACCCTGGCTGTCGAGGCGATCCTCCGCCAGCCGGGCTACTACGCCGCCGGCACCGTCCAACGCTTCGTGCGGATGGCCGATGGCTCGGTCGAGCAACTGCGCGACTTCCGCAACACGGCGGACACGGCCCGCCAGCGCTGGGAGGAGCCGGACAGCGCGCACCTGCTGCAGCCGGCGACGGCCGCCGAGGACCGTGCTGCGCCGTTCGCCTCGCTGCTGGTCTCGATCTGGCAGCCGGGCTACGTCGGCCCGCTCCTGCCGGTCCTGGCGCTGCTCGGGCTGCTCGGGGCGCTGTTGTGGCCAGCGTGGCGGCCAGCCGTGGCGCTCGGACTGGCTGCGTTCGCGCTGCTGTTCATCAGCGCGGCGCTGGTCGGCAACGTCTCGCGGTATCGCTACCCGACGGACCCCTTCCTGGCGGTGCTGGCCGTCGGCGGCGTGGCCTGGCTTGTGGATCTGGTCCGCGCCCGCCTCAGGACATCGTCGGCCGCCGGGTCGGCCGCCTCTCCCCCGCTCCGCGCCGGCGAGGGTGAACCGGCCTGAGGCGTCGGGGAGCGCTGCAGGTGGTCGACCGGCGTCGGTACGAGCGGGGCTGGTAGGAGCCGGGTGGTCCGGGCGCGCGGTGCAGGCGCGCACGCAGGCTACGCGCCCAGGAAGCCGCGCTTCCGGGCGCGCGCCAGCGCCGCTTCCTTCGCTTCCGGGGTCAGCGGGCCGTCCACCAGCCCGTTGAAGCCGTGGATCTCGCGCGCCCCGGCGAACTCGACCAGCCGCACGGTATGGGTCTCGCCGGGCGCCCAGCGGACCGTCGCGCCGGCCAGGATGTCGAGCCGCATGCCGAAGGCCGCCGCGCGGTCGAAGCGCAGGCGGCGGTTCGCCTCGAAGAAGTGGTAGTGCGACCCGATGTGCACGGGCCAGACGGAGGTGTTGGTCACGTCGATGGTCGCCGTGCGCCGCCCGACGTTGGCGCGGACTGGCTCATCGCCCACCAGCGTCTGGCCGGGGATGAACGGCACTGGCTGCTCACTCATGGCGCTGTCGTCCTCACCGCGGCGAAGCTCCCGGTCCTGACTGAAGGCTACATGATCGGAGGCTACATGATCGGAGGCTACGTGATCGGAGGCTACATGATCGGAGGCTACTCGATCGGGCGGTGGATCGTCAGCAGCTTCGAGCCATCCGGGAACATCGCCTCGATCTGGATGGACGGGATCATCTCCGGCACGCCGTCCATCACTTCGTGGCGCTCCAGGAGCTGCCCGCCGAGCGTCAACACCTCGGCGTAGGGCCGGCCCGCGCGAGCCTCCTCCAGCACCTCGTCGCAGATCAGGGCCACGGCCTCCGGATGATTGAGTCGCAGGCCGCGCGCCCGCCGACGCCGTGCCAGTTCGGCCATCGTGAAGATGGTCAGGCGATCCTGCTCGCGTGGTGTCAGCTTCATCGAGTGCGTGCCTCTCCCTGCAAGACGCCGACGCCAGCCACGTGGCGGGCGCACTGGGAGCGTACCAGGGAGCCGGGCCAGCCGTCGAGCCGAGCAGTCCTGACGTGGCCGCCGGCCCGCGCGAGTGCTATCCTCTCCCTGCTAAAGCGTTTAACGACGAATGCTGAGGGCGTGCCGAGGGTAACGATGCCTCCCGAGAAGTCGAAGACGGTCACCATCGCGGATGTCGCGCGCGAGGCCCAGGTCTCGACAGCGACCGTCTCGCTGGTCGTCAACGGGCAGGCCAGCTCCCTCCGGATCAGCGAGGCGACCCGCCAGTCGGTCCTCGAAGCCGTGCGTCGGCTCGGCTACACCCCGAACCATGCCGCCCGCAGCCTGCGGCGCGGGAAGGCGTTCGCGCTGGCGCTGCTGATCACCCAGGTCGACATCCCCTACCACGGCGAGCTTGCCACGGCGGCCGTGGCGGCGGCCGAGACGCAGGGCTACGACGTCCTGATCATGGAAGCGCGCTCGCCCGACCACGAGGTGCGGCTGCTGGAGCGGCTGCGCGGCGGCCGGGTGGACGGCGCGCTCGTCGCCACGATGCGCTCGCCGTTCGACTCCGAAGGCCGGCCGGTCCTGGACGCCCTGGCGCGCCGCAATGAGGCGCGCGTCGCGCTGGCTCAGAGCGGCACGCCGGTGGTGGCGCTGCTCGACCGCTCGCCCGACCCGTCCGTGCCGGCCGTGCGCGTGGACAACGAAGAGGGCGCCTACCAGTCCACGCGGCATCTCGTCGACCTGGGCCATCAGCGCATCGCCCACATGACGATTCGGTCGTCGCCGCCCGCCGAGGACGAGCAGACGGCCTCGGCGGACCGGTATCGGGGCTACCGCCGGGCGCTGGCCGAGGCCGGACTGGCCTACACCGACGATCTGCTCCTGACGGCGGATCACGGGCGGCGGCTGCCTTCCGGCTACGAGGCTGGCTTGAAGTGGCAGCGGCTGGCCAGCGGCGGCGTCACGGCCGGCTTCATCTCGAACGATCTGCTGGCCGTCGGCGTGCTGCGCGGCCTGCACGACGCGGCGGTGCGCGTGCCGGAGGACCTGGCGCTCTCGGCGTTCGACGGCATCGAGCTGTCGCGCTACACCCGACCGTCGCTCACGACCGTCGAGCACCCCCGCACCGACCTCGGCCGGATCGGCGCGGAGACGCTGATCGGGCTGGTCGAGGGGCGTCAGCCGGACGAGCGGGAGCGGGTCCTGCCGACGCATCTCGTGGTGCGGGAGTCGTCGGGCGGGCCAGTATCTGGCTGGCGGGCCACACCAGTGGCAGCCACGATCCACGCTGACTGAAGGGGACTGCGCGTGAAGATCACGAATATCGAGACATTCATCGTCTGGGGCGGCGCGAACGAGGGGTCGGAGCGCAAGAGCTTCCAGAACAAGAACTTCTGCTTCGTCGTGGTGGACACCGATGAGGGGATCTACGGCGTTGGCGAGGCCGGGCTGAGCAGCCGCGAGCTTGGCGTGGCCGGCGTCGTCGAGCATTTCAAGCAGTTCTTGGTCGGCCGGGATCCGATGCAGATCGAGCGGCTCTGGCAGGAGATGCTGCGCGGGGCGTTCTTCACCTCGAACAACATCAGCACGTCGGCAATGGCTGCCATCGACATCGCCCTGTGGGACATCAAGGGCAAGGCGCTCGGCGTGCCCGTCTACCAGCTGCTGGGCGGCCTCGCGCGGGACAAGGTGATGTGCTATGGACACATCCGCGGGGAGTCTCCCGAGGCGCTGGTCGAGGCGGCTCGTCCGAAGGTCGAAGAGGGCTGGAAGGCGCTGCGCTGGAGCATGAGCGTCTTCCCGAGCAGCGTCTACGAGCCGCGCGAGGCCGTGCCGAAGGTGCTGGCCCATTTCGAGGCGCTCCGCAAGGAGTTTGGCGACAGGGTCGAGCTGATCCACGACATGCACCAGCGGCTCGACCCGCCGGAGGCCATCGAGCTGTGCCGGGCCGCCGAGCAGTATCGGCCCTTCTTCATGGAGGATCCGGTCCGGGCCGAGGGGCTGCACACCCTGCGACAGGTGCGTCAGCACACCAACGTGCCGATCGCCGTGGGCGAGCAGTTGGCGCACAAGTGGGAGTTCCGCGAGGTCATCGCCGAGCAACTGACCGACTACGCCCGGGTGGATGTCTGCATCGCGGGCGGCATCTCGGAGACGCGCAAGATCGCCGGCTGGGCCGAGGCGTACTACATCAAGCTGGCGACCCACAATCCGCTCGGGCCGGTCTCGTCGGCGGCTTGCCTTCAGGTAAACCTCGCCACGGGCCTGCTCGGCATCCAGGAGCAGCCGGTCGCGCCGGCCACCCTGCTGACGGATGTCGTGACCACGCACATCACCTGGGAGAACGGCTATCTGCTGCCGCCGACCGTCCCGGGCATCGGCGTCGAGTTCGACCGCGACGCGGCCCGGAAGAGCCCGTACCGGCCGCACGAGACGCAGCACATCTTCCGCCGCGACGGCAGCGTCACGAACTGGTAAACGACTCGCACGGAGCACGCATGAAGATCACCAATGTCGAACCGTTCATCGTCTCGGCGGGGCCGGGCAAGAAGAACTTCTGCTTCGTCGTGGTGGACACGGACGAGGGTATCTCCGGGGTTGGCGAGTCCGGCCTGAGCAGCCGCGAGCTGGCCGTGGCCGGCGCCGTCGAGCACCTCAAGAGCTTCCTCGTCGGCAAGAACCCGATGCAGATCGAGCGGCTCTGGCAGGAGATGTTCCGGGGCGGCTTCTTTCCGGCTGGCAACATCACCACCTCGGCCATCGCCGCCATCGACATCGCCCTGTGGGACATCAAGGGCAAGGCGCTCAACGTCCCGATCTACGAGCTGTTCGGCGGCCTCGCACGGGACAAGGTCGTTTGCTACCCGCACGTCACCGGCAAGACGACCGAGGCGCTGATCGAGAACGCACAGCGGCACATCGACGAGGGCTGGAAGTTCATCCGCTGGGGCCTGGGCGCCGGCGAGCTGAAGGACGGCAGCATCTTCGAGCCGCAGCAGGCGATCCGCTACGGCCTGGGCCAGTGGGAGGCGATGCGCAAGGCCGTCGGCGACGAGATCGAGCTGTGCTACGACCTGCACACGCGCGTCGATCCGCCGGAGGCGATCCAGTTCTGCCGCGCTGTCGAGCAGTACCGCCCGTTCTTCATCGAAGACCCGATCCGCGCCGAGAGCATGTACAGCCTCCGGCAAGTCCGCCAGCACGTCAGCGTGCCGCTGGCCATCGGCGAGCAGTTCCACAACAAGTGGGAGTTCCGCTCGATCATCGAGGAGGAGCTGACGGACTACGCCCGCATCGACATCTGCATCGCCGGCGGCCTGACCGAGGCCCGCAAGATCGCGGGCTGGGCCGAGACGCACTACATCAAGCTGGCGACCCACAACCCGCTCGGGCCGGTCTCCTCGGCGGCCTGCGCTCAGTTGAACTTTGCCACGTCGAACGTCGGCGTGCAGGAGCAGCCGACCAGGCCGTACGTCCTGCTGCCAGACGTGGTGCCGGTCCAGATGGAGTGGAAAGACGGCTACATCCTGCCGCCGACCCGCCCCGGCCTGGGCGTCGAGTTCGACCGCGAGGCGGCCCGCAAGAGCCCGTTCTCGATGTACGAGGTGCCCCACCTGCGCCGCATCGACGGCAGCTACACCAACTGGTGAGGAGCGAGGGTCGAGGATCGTGGGGCGTGGGTCGAGGATCGTGGCGGGCGTTTCCCCACCACCCTCGACCTACGACCCAAGACCCAGTTTCATCCCTTCGTGCGTGGCGACGAAGCCGAGGCGCTCGTAGAAGCGGCGCGCCTCGGTGCGGCGCTTGTCGGTGGTGAGCTGCACCATCGTGCAGCCCCGCCGGCGCGCCTCGGCGATAGCCCACTCGACCATCACGCGGCCCAGCCCGCCGCCACGCTGGCCGCTGTCGATGCGGACGCCCTCGATGAGCGCCCGACTGCTCCCCTGGTGGGTCAGGTATGGGATGAACGTCAGTTGCAGCACGCCAACGACCGTGCCCGCCACCTCGGCCACCAGAAGCAACTGGCGCGGGTCGGCGTCGATCTCGGCGAACGCCCGCCAGTAGGCGTCGGGGAGCGGATCGGCGTAGGCCTCGCGCGTCGCACCGATGGCATCGTCGGCCAGCATCTGGACGATGCGCGGCACGTCGCCACGGACGGCCCGGCGGAAGATCGGTTGAGGTGCCGCCTCACGGTCGTCGCCGCTCGACGGCCGTTCGACTCGGGCATCACCGCTCCGTGGTCGCGCCTCCTGCGTCGCTTCGTTCCTACCGTCCTCGGTACGCTGCACGCGTCCCACCCCCTCAGAGTACGATCATCCCACCGGCTCGCCCGATGATACTCTGCTACTCCGCGTTTCCCAGGGGTGATGATGTTCGACTCGCGCCCGGCCTTCGCTGCCGGCCGTCCTCAGCCACTCTCCGACGCCCACACCGACCGCTACCTCGCGCTGCTGGGCCTTGATGGCGGCCCGCCGAGCCGTCACCAGTTGGCGGCGCTGGTGCGGGCACACGTCCTGCGCGTGCCGTTCGAGAATGTCACGGCGCTGCTGCGGCGGCGCGATCATCCAACCGGACCGGCGCCGCAGCCCGACTCCGACGCCCTGCTCACCGCCTGGGAAGGCCGGGCCGGTGGGGGCGTCTGCTTCGAGATCGCGATGATGGTCTCGCGGCTGCTGGCGACGCTCGGGTACGGCGCTCACCTGGTGCTCGGGCAGATCAGCCTGCCGTTCGGGCACCAGGCGGTCGTGGTGGAGGTCGGCGGACGGCGGTATCTGGTCGATCTGGGCAACGGTGCGCCGATCTTCGAGCCGCTCCCGCTCGACGGCCAGCCGGTCGAGGTTCACCGGCACGGTCTGTCCTTCCGTTTCCGCCACGGCGACGAGCCTGATGCGCTGTTCCAGGATCGGATGATCGACGGCGCGTGGAAGCAGCACTGTCGATACAGCCTCGCGCCGGCCGCCGACGCCGACCGCGACGCTGGCTACCAGCACCACCACACGCCCAACGCCAGCTGGGTGACCGGCAGCCTGACGATGGTCCGCTCGACGGACACCGAGGTCTATTCGCTGAAGGACGCCGTGCTGACGCGCCACACGGAGCACGGCAAGTCGGCGGACACGCTCCCGGACGAGGCTGCGTATCAGCGGATGGCTGCCGAGGTTTACGGGCTGCCGGCGCTGCGCATCGGCGATGCGCTGGCCGTACGAGCGGCGTTCTCGCAGCTTGGGGCCGGCAGCACGACGACGAGACGATAGGCGCCGGGCGCCACCCACGTCAAAAGACCCCGCGCATCGAATAATCCTGCAACTCCCCATGTCATCCTGAGCGCAGCGAAGGACCTCACCCGCTGACCGTCAACGCTCACCCATCTGCTGACGCTCGACGTTTGCGTCAGCGGTCAGCAATGAGTCTGTCATCCTGAACGAGCGAGCTTGCGAGCG
>JADZEM010000070.1 GCA_020850535.1 Chloroflexota bacterium | reverse complement strand
TTGGTGTCCCCGAAGCATCATGGAACGGGCGGTCGGGGACTGAAGTCCCCGCCTACAGTCATGCCGTCGCTGCGCGACGGCCGCCGGGAACGGCAGGCACTGGTGCGACTGGAGCGTCGCGCAGCGACTGCAGGCTGGTAGGCGGGGCTTTCAAGCCCCGACGCGGCGGCACGACGACATCAACATGCAATCGCCCTGGCTATGCCGCGCGAGACATTGACGGCTGCCCGAGAGGATAGGTATCGTGCCTGCCACGGGCCAGGGCGCGACATCCGGCCGGCTGCCCGCACCATCGGCGACGACGCCGTTTCTGGCACGCTCGTCCTCAGGCTCGCCGGCCCGACGCAGGTCGTCGGCAGGCCATCCTCCACGGATGCCACCCGGCAGCCTCGGGACCGACCGTCGCGGGCCGCGATCCAGCGGAGCGGCGCAGGACGAAACTGCGCCAGGAGAAGAGCACCATGCGCTACGGATACTTCATGATGCCGATGCATCCGCCCGGGTCGTTCCTGGCGGATACGCTCGACCACGACCTGCGACAGGTCCAGCGTCTTGACGAGCTGGGCTTCAATGAGGCCTGGATCGGCGAGCACTTCACTGCCGAGTGGGAGAACATCCCGTCGCCGGAGATCTTCATCGCGGCGGCGCTCCAGCGCACCAAGCAGATTCAGCTTGGCACTGGCGTCACCTGCCTCCCGAACCACAACCCGTTCCACCTGGCGCATCGCATCGCCCAGCTCGACCACATGGCGCGGGGACGCTTTATGTGGGGGGTCGGCTCGGGCGGCTTCATCGGCGACTTCCAGGTCATGGACATCGACCCGACGACGGGCATCCAGCGCAAGATCACAGCCGAGGCCGTCGACGCCGTGCTCGGGTTGTGGGCCGGCGCGGACCCGGGCTCTTACGCATCGCAGACCTGGAAATACACGGTCCCTGAGCCAGACATGACGGTCGCCAAGCACCTGCACATCAAGCCGTTCCAGCAGCCGCACCCGCCGATCGCCGTGGCTGGCGTCTCCGAGAAGTCGGACACGCTGACGATGGCCGGCGAGCGCGGCTGGTGGCCGATCAGCATCAACTTCGTGCCGCCGCGCGTGCTGAAGACGCACTGGACGAGCTTCGCCGATGCCGCCGCGCGGGCCGGCCGCACGCCGAGCCGCTCGGACTGGCGCATCTCGCGGACGATCCACGTCTCGGAGACGAACGCGCAGGCCAGGGCCGAGGCGCTCTCCGGCGCGATCGACCGCGACTTCACGGACTACTTCATCCCGCTGCTGGGACAGGGACGAGGCTTGAACGCTCTGAAGGTCGATACGTCGATGCCCGACAGCGACCTCAGCACCGAGTACATGATCGACAGCGGCATCTTCATCGTCGGAGACCCTGACACCGTCGCCGCGAAGCTGCGCGCCCTCTACGACGAGGTCGGCGGGTTCGGCGGCGTGCTGGCCCTGGCCGCCGAATGGGATGACTTCGCGATCTGGGACCGTTCGATGACGCTGCTGGCGCAGGACGTGATGCCGAAGGTGGCGGACCTGACGGGCGCGCCGGCGACGGCGTCGGCGACGGCCTGATCGGGGGACGATGGTGGCTACGTTTGTCGTCGCGCACGGAGCCTGGTCGTCGGGCTTCGCCTGGAAGAAGGTCCGGCCGCTCCTGCGAGCGGCCGGCCATGAGGTCTTCACGCCGAGCTACACGGGCCTGGGCGAGCGGTCGCACCTCGCCACACCCGAGGTCAACCTCTCCACTCACATTCAGGATGTCGTGAACACCCTCTTCTACGAGGATCTGCACGACGTGATCCTGCTGGGGCACAGTTACGGCGGCATGGTCGCCACCGGGGTCGCGGACCGTGCGAGCGAGCGCATCCGCAAGGTCGTCTACCTCGACGCCTTCGTGCCGCGAGACGGGCAGTCGCTGTCGGACCTGACCCAGCGGCCGGCCGACGCGCCGCCGGACGCACCGACCGGCGGGCCGCCCGAGCCAGAGGGCTGGCTGGTGCCGCCGATGCCGACCTCGGCCGACGCGTCAGACGCCGACAAGGCGTGGCTGGCCGACCGCCGTGGGCCACAGCCGCGCAAGACGTTCGAAGAGCCGATCTCGCTGACGGGCGCGGTCGAAAAGCTGCCCCGCGTCTACATCTACTGCCTGCAGATCCGCCCCGGCGACGTGTTCGGGCAGTTCGCGGCGCGCGCCCGTGGCGAGCCAGGCTGGCAGTACGAGGAGATCGACGCCACCCACAGCCCGAACGTCACCGCCCCCGAGAAGCTCGTCGAGATCCTGCTGCGGATCGCGAAAGACTGACAGCGGCGAGCAGTGGTAGCGCAGGAGGGGCCGTCGCCCCTCCCAGCCGGTCAGCGGCCGGCCAGCGCCTTGCCGGCCAGCTCGATGGTCCTGTCGATGTCGGCCTCGGTGTGGGCCGCTGAGACGAAGCCCGCCTCGAACTGCGACGGCGCGAGGTAGACGCCGCCGGCCAGCATCGCCCGGAAGTACCGACCATACTGCTCGCGGTCGGCAGAGAGCGCGCTGGTGTAATCTGTCGGCCGGGCGGACGAGAAGAAGCCCGTCATCATCGAGCCGACCCGTGAGACCTGGAGCGGCACGCCCGCCGCCTTCGCGCCGGCTTCGAGGCCGGCAGCCAGCCGGCCGGCCAGCGCGTCAAGCTTCGCGTATGGGTCCGTCTCCTTGAGCACCTGGATGGTCGCGAGGCCGGCCGCCGTCGCCACCGGGTTCCCCGAGAGCGTGCCAGCCTGGTAGGCCGGCCCCAGTGGGGCCAGCACCTCCATGATGTCGCGGCGGCCACCGTACGCCGCCAGCGGCATCCCGCCGCCCACGATCTTGCCCAGGCAGGTCAGGTCAGGCGCGATGTTGAACGCCGCCTGCGCCCCGCCCAGCCCGAGCCGGAAGCCGCTCACGACCTCGTCGAAGATCAGGAGTGCACCGTGCCGCTTCGTGACCTCGCGCAGGCCGGCCAGGAAGCCGTCTGCCGGCGGGATCACGCCCATGTTCGCGGCAATCGGC
This sequence comes from Chloroflexota bacterium, assembly GCA_020850535.1. Classification (NCBI taxonomy): domain Bacteria; kingdom Bacillati; phylum Chloroflexota; species Chloroflexota bacterium. The sequence continues at coordinate 15,738 of JADZEM010000070.1, read as the reverse complement.
TCCACGATCACGGCGGCGATCTGCCCCGGGAACTTCTCGAACGCGCCCCGCACAGCTTCCAGGTCGTTGTACGGCGTCGAGATCGTCTCGGCGGCCACGGCCTCCGAGACGCCTGCGCTGTCCGGCGTGCCGAAGGTCAGCGCGCCGGAGCCGGCCTTGACCAGCAAGCTGTCGGCGTGGCCATGGTAACAGCCATCGAACTTCAGGATCTTCGAGCGTCCGGTGAAGGCGCGGGCCACCCGCAGCGCGCTCATGCAGGCCTCGGTGCCGGAGCTGACCAGCCGCATCAGCTCCAGGCTCGGCATCGCCTCCTGAATCAGCTCGGCCAGCAGCACCTCGCGCTCGGTCGGCGCGCCGAAGCTCGTCCCGTACGCCGCCGCCTCCTGAATCGCCGCGACGACGGTCGGGTGGGCGTGCCCGAGGATCAACGGCCCCCAGGACGCGAGATAGTCGATGTAGCGGTTGCCGTCCACGTCTTCGACCGTCGCGCCGAACCCACGTCTAATGTAGACCGGGCCGCCGCCCACGGCTTTGAACGCCCGCACCGGGCTGTTCACACCGGCGGGAATGCGCTTGAGGGCGCGGGCCTCCAGGGCCGCGGAAGCGTCGCGCGGTCGCTCTGACTCGGCGGTGATCGCCGTCACCTGTCCAGACATCCGTCTCTCCTCCCAGACGTTGCCCGGACCACCCTCCCAATGGCGTCCGCTGGCCCGGAACGTCTCTTACCGTTGCGGTGGTTGGGTCAGCGCACGCGCCTAGCTGACAGCGCCTTTGGCGTTCGAGGTCGCCCCGACGAGGCCGGGCATGGCCGGCGTCGCTGGGCGGCTGCCAGTCAGGGCGAACAGTTCGCCGAGCGCCTTCGCCCAGAGCTGGCCGTCCTCGCCCGAGCTGCGCCGCTTCACCTCGACAATCGGCTGGTGCAGCAGCTTCTTGACGATGGCCGCCGTCGTGGCCTCGACCAAGGCCCGCTCGCGATCCGTAGTCGCGCCGTGCAGCGACAGCCCGCGCTCGACTTCCTGCTGCCGGACCCGCTCGGCATGCGCCACCAGATCGGCCACCACCGAGGCGACCATCCGACCCTGCAGCCAGGTCATGAACCGGTCCACCGTCCGCTCGATGTACGCCTCGGCGTCCACGGCGGCCAGTTTCCGGGCGGCGATGCTGGCCTCGCGGGCGGCCTTGAGGTCGTCCACGTCGAACACGGTGCAGCCCGGCACGTCACGGATGTCCGGATCGATGTCGCGCGGGACGGCCACGTCAACCAGCACCAGCGGCCGGTCAGCACGAGTCAGCATCGCCTGCCGCACGGCATCGGCGTGCACCACGAAGTGCGGCGCTGAGGTCGCGCCGATCACCAGGTCGGCCACGGCCAGCGCGTCCGGCAGCGTCTCGATGGTGGCAGCCTCGCAGCCGACCTCGCGCGCCACGGCCCGTGCCGACTCGATCCGCCGGCTCGACACGATCACCGAAGACGCGCCGCTCTGGGCCAGCACCCGGGCCGCCGACTTCCCAACGCTTCCCGCGCCGATCACCAGGGTGACCTTGCCGCCAAGTCCGCCCATCGTCCGCTCGGCGAGGCGGATCGCCGCCGTGCTGACCGAGACGGCGTGCCGCCCGATGCCGCTCTCGGCCCGGACCTGTCCCGCCACCCGCAGCGCATCGTCGAACAGCCGGCGCATCACCACCGAGGCCGCGCCATCGGCGTTCGCGTTCGCCTGAGCCGTCCGCACCTGCCCGGCGATCTCCGGCTCTCCCAGGATCATCGACTCCAGCCCGGTCGCCACGCGGCAGAGATGACGTACTGCATCCGCCCCGAAACGCCGAACCGTCGCGCCGCGAACCTGCGCGTCGGTCAAGCCGCCGCGGCTGGCGAGGTACGCTGTCACCGATTCGGCGCAAGCTGGGGCGTCGCCGGCCAGCACATAGACCTCGACGCGGTTGCAGGTCGAAAGGACAACGGCATCCATCGCGATCTGGCGCAAGTCGTCCAGCACGGCCGGAAGATCGACGCTCTGGATTGCCAGTCGCTCGCGGATAGTCACATCGGCAGTGGCGTGATCCAGGCCGATCTGCAAGAGCTGCATGCCGTCTCCTCGGGGGCCGGGACATTGCATTGGAGGGGAGAGAGGGGGAGCGATGCGGGGATGGGGCAGAAGAGGGGAGTGTTACCGTCGAGTGAACGTCAGAACGCAGGCAGTCGTCGCCCGTGCCGGACATAGGCTACCACAGAAAATCTAGGGAAATCTATGCAGAACTATGCAGAATGTCCCGGATATTCCGGGACAAGCCCGCCGCCGGAGCCCGCCGCGGGGAGACTCCGCCCGCCTGCATCATAGTGAACGGTCAACTCAGGCGAGCGGTGACCGTTTCTCGGGCGCGGTCGGCTCGCCGCGATTCTAGCGAAATCGGGCGTGGCGCGCGTAGGCGTCGCCACGTCAGGGCGCCCGTCCACCAGATGCCGCGCAGCAGCTCGTCCAGCAGGAACAGCACCAGCGGCAGGCCGAACATCGGGATGGCCCGGAAGTTGTGGAGATACCAGAAGCGACCATCCTGGAACCCCATCAGCGAGTAGGCCAGCAGGACGCCCCAGCCGAGATAGACGGTCAGGCGCGTCAACCGTGAGCGAGGGACCAGCGCGGCCGGCATCAGCCCCCAGAGGACGTACCAGGGCCAGAACCACGTCAGCGTGACGTACTCCAGCACCAGGCAGACCCCGACCCAGGCCGTGGCGAGGCCGGCCGGCGAGCGCGTCCCGAAGATCAGCGCCAGGAGCATCGCCAGCGCGAACGCCCCCCAGCCGACTATCCGAATCTGACGGTTGGCCTCCTGGAGCGTCCACGAGCCGACCGGCCCGACGATCAGCGCCTGCACGATATGGTCGTCGGCGTACTCCGGCGGCGCGTCGATGGGTCCGAGAAACGCCACGTCCGCGTACCCGATGCGCTCGGTGAGCGGGTCGTAGACGCGTAGGCGCTTGTCGCGCTCCGGACCGACCACCAGCAGGCTCGTCCAGGCCGGCAGCGGCTGCACGACCGTGGAGTCGGGCGCGCGGGTCTCGTGCATCACCGTGTCGGTGTGCGTCCCAACCCACCAGCCGCCGAACTGGAGCGGCACCTCAAGATCGTCCGTCGAGGCCCCGAGCGACTTGCGGATCTCGCCCAGGGCTGGCTCGGCAAGGCTGTTGACGTAGCGATCCGCGCCAGACCCGAGCGTTCCGACGGCGAACGTGGCCGGGCCGGCCCAGACCGGCCAGACGATGGCCGTCCCGATGCCGACGGTCAGCAGTCCGGCGACGAGCACGACCCCGAAGCGGGCCAGCCAGGATGGCGAGCGCCGCAGCAGGTAGATCCCCAACAGCGGCAACAGCGCCAGCGCCGTTGCCTTGACCAGCCCGGCCAGCACCACCGCGCCAACCGAGACCGTCGAGAAGATGCCCGGCCGCTGCCATGCCAGCACCAGCCCGAACACGATCAGCGCGGCCATCAGGGCGTCGTTGTGCGCCCCCAGGCCCGACTCGACGATGACGAACGGACTCCAGGCCAGCAAGATCGTGCCCGCGAGCGCCCGCTCAGGGTCGTTGTGGCGGAGCAGCAACAGCACCAGCAGGGCGGCCCCCAGCACGCTCGCCGACTCGACCAGCCGGAACAGCACCACCGCCAGCCCGACGTCGCCGCCGACCGATGCGGCGATCCACCCCGAGATGAGCGTCCAGAGCGGACCGTAGAAGCTCGGGACGTGCATCCAGAACACGTACGGCAGGAACGGATCGCCGGGAAATTGGGCGGGCGTCTGGCTGTATGGACTCTGCCCGTACACGGAGAAGATCCGTCCGTACATCCCGTAGCTGTAGACATCGCCCGAGAAGGCGTACGGCGAGACGACCATCAGGGCCTGCGCGGCCACGGCCACGCCGAAGACGACCGTCACACCCAGGACGGTCAGCCGCCCACGCCCCAGGCACATCGCCACGACGTACAGGAGGTACAGCGCCGTCAGCGCGATAGCCAGATCGACGGCGGCAGCAGCGTGCAGTTGCGCCGCCGACTCCGGGATCAGTTCGGGGACCGGCCCCGGATCCTCGAAGCTGGCCAGCGTGAACGGCAGGCTGGCAGCCACCGGTGTGTACGTGGTGGACGACAGGTAGGTGACGCTCGGCAGCAGCCAGCAGTACGCAAGCAGGCTCGCCGCCCCGACGGCGGCGAGCCCGAGATCCCGCAGAAGCAGCCTGATCGACACGATCCCGCGCGGCAGCCTACGGATAGATGCCCCGCGTGAGCGTCGCTTCGGCCACGCGCCCGACCGCCAGCATGTAGGCCGCCGTCCGCATGTCCACCTCGTGCTCGCGGGACATGTGGAGCACGTCGTCGAAGGCGCGGGTCATGATCCGCCGCAGCCGGGCGTTGATCTCTTCGAGCGTCCAGAAGAACGCCTCGCGGTCCTGCACCCACTCGAAGTACGAGACCGTCACGCCGCCGGCGTTGCAGAGAATATCCGGGATGATCGTGACGCCGCGCTCGCGCAGGATCTGGTCCGCTTCGGGGGTAGTGGGGCCGTTTGCGCCCTCGGCGATCAGCTTCGCCTTGACATTGTGAACGTTGCGGACGGTGATCTGCCCCTCGATGGCGGCCGGCACCAGGATGTCGCAATCGACCTCGAACAGGGCCTCGCGGCCGATCCTCTCGGTGCGCGGCGTCCCGACGATGCTGCCGGTCTCCTGGCGCTGACGCTGCGCCAGCCCGAGGTCGATGCCGTCGCCCCGGAAGACGGCGCCCTCAGAGTCGCCAATCGCGACGATCTTCGCGCCGGCCTCGCTGAGGAAGCGGGCTGCCGCCGATCCGACATTGCCGAACCCCTGGAGGACGACTCTGGCGCCCTTGAGGTCGAGCTTGATCGCCTTGGCGGCCTCCTGGACACAGTAGACGAGGCCACGTCCGGTGGCGTCCTGCCGCCCCTCCGAGCCGCCGATGGCGATCGGCTTGCCCGTGACCACGCCCGGCACCGAGTACCCCTGGTGCATCGAGATCGTGTCCATCATCCAGGCCATCGTCTGGGCATTGGTGTTCAGGTCCGGGGCCGGGATGTCGCTCTCGGGGCCGAGAAGGATCGAGATCTCGGTGGTGTAGCGGCGGGTCAGCCGCTCCAGCTCCCGCAGCGAGAGCTCCTTCGGGTTGCAGACGACCGCGCCCTTCGCACCCCCGTACGGGATCCGCACGACGGCGCACTTCCAGGTCATCCACATCGCCAGCGCTTTGACCTCGTCCAGGGTGACGCCGGGGTGGTAGCGAATGCCGCCCTTGGCCGGCCCGCGATGCAGGCTGTGCTGGACGCGGTAGCCGGTGAAGACGGCGACGCTGCCGTCGTCCATTTCGACCGGGAAGTGCACGGTCAGCTCACGGCGCGGCTCCCTGAGCACGGCGCGCACACTGGGATTCAGTCGAAGATGGTCGGCGGCAACCTCATACTGCGTCTGCGCGATGGCAAACGGCGATTCGCTGCTCCTGCCGACCTCTGGTCCGCTGGTTGTCACGGTGTCCTCCGCCATGGTGGCTGGCATTCGTTGATGTGGGAACGGCATCGTGGCGCACTGCGTGGGCGGCACAAAAATCGGCCGTCCGAGCAGCGGGATGCTGTCAGATCGGCCTGCCGCGCCCCACGAGTACCGCCGGCGGCCCAGTGTCCGCCCGGCCCGAGTCCAAAACCAGCCGTCTCGACAAGCGACGCTGCGTGCCGAATCTCCGGAAAGTGTACCACGGGTGCGGCCCGTCTGAGCCTGTTCTGACCGCCTCTCGGCGACCGGAACGGCCTGCGACGGGTCTGCTACGATACCGCCATTCATATCGAGTCAGCGCCCGCGCCCGGCCAGCGTGACCGGCAGATGAGGCCCGGGCGGGCAATGGGAGGCTCCCCGTGCAGAAGGCCGAACGGCTGGGCAAGCTGCCGCCGTACCTGTTCGTGACGATTCGCAACAAGATCCGCGAGGCCCGCGAGCGCGGCGTGGACGTCATCAGCCTGGGCGTCGGCGACCCCGACCAGCCGACCCCGCCGCACGTCGTCCAGGCGTTGCAACAGGCCGCCGAGGATCCGGCCAACCACGTCTACCCGACCGACGAAGAGAAGGGGATGCTCAAGTTCCGTCAGTCGGTTGCGACATGGTACGACCAGCGCTTCGGCGTCAAGCTGGACCCCGAGAAGGAAGTCCTGGCGCTGATCGGCAGCAAGGAGGGGAACCACCACCTCTGCCTCGCCACGCTGAACCCCGGCGACACGGCGATCCTGCCCGATCCCGGCTACCCGGCCTACTTCGCGAGCGCCGTGTTCGCCGGCGCGGAGGTGGCGCGAATCCCGCTCTCGCGCGAGGACGGCTTCCTGCCCCGCTTCGACAAGATCCCCGAAGAGCTGTCGAAGACGGCGAAGCTGCTGTTCCTCTGCTACCCGAACAACCCGACGGGGGCGGTCGCCACGCTGGAGTTCTGGCAGGAGGCCGTGGCCTGGGCCAAGAAGTACGACGTGATCCTGGTGAACGATCACCCGTACAGCGAGGTCACGTTTGACGGCTACCGCTCGGTGAGCATCCTCGAAGCTGAGGGCGCGATGGACGTGGCGGTCGAGTTCAACTCGCTGTCGAAGCCGTACAACATGACCGGCTGGCGGATCGGTATGGCTGTTGGCAACGCCGACCTGATCGCCGGCATCTCCCAGGTCAAGGAGAACACGGACTCGGGCATCTTCAACGCGATCCAGTACGCCGGCATCGCGGCGCTGGAGGGGCCGCAGGACGGCTCCAGGGCGCTGATGGAGATGTACAAGGCCCGCCGCGACCGGGTGCTGGAGACGCTGCGCGCCATCGGCCTCAATCCCGACGTGCCGAAGGCTACCTTCTACGTCTGGTCGCCGACGCCGGCCGGGATGACCTCGGCCGACTTCGCGGCGGCAGTGCTGGACAAGGCTGGCGTGGTGGTGACCCCTGGCCGTGGCTACGGCGAGCAGGGCGAGGGCTTCTTCCGGATCTCGCTGACCATCGCCGACGCGCGCCTGGACGAGGCGCTGGCCCGCATCAAGGCGGCCTTCGCGTAACCTCGACGCCCAATCGTTGACATGGCACCCTCGCCCCGGGCACAACGTTGTCCGTGGACGAGGGTGCCTTCATGTCCCATCCGCAAGCGCCGCAGCCGGCCGCCGGGCGAACGTGACCGAGTTGATCGCCAGCATCTCGCGCAATCCATTTGACCCGGCTGCAATCGCCGGTGCATGGATCGTGCTGCTTACACTCGGCTTCGCGATTCGCCGCTGCTTACGTCGAGTTGCGATTGTTGAAATCGCCGTATGGTGGTATGTCATCGCTGGCCTGATGGAGTGGAGTCTCTTTACGCTTAGACATCTTGAGAATCGTGGCGATGTCGCAATGCAGATGGAGACTCCAGTCATCAGCATCATGCTCGGTACGATCAGCTACACGATCATGTCACTGATCTGGCCGCTATTCATGATGTTTGTCACCACGTGGTTCTCAGCTGTGCCAGAGGTGCTCAGCCGAATCATCGGACAGGCTGCGATCTCACAGGCCGTCGCCGCTTTGGTCGCACCAGTGGTGACGCTGCTGCTGCGACGCCGGGACCGGCGGTCAGCGGCCCGACAGGAACGGCTCGGCCAGGGCTGAGGCGTCATCCAGGGCGCTCGGGCCAGCTTCCAGCCAGTGGTAGCCCGGCTGCGACTTGAGCCAGCCCGTCTGGCGGCGCACGTAGGCGTGGATCGCCCATTTGGTCTTCTGGGCCGCCTCTTCCAGGGTCATCCGCCCCTTCGCGACGGCCACCATCTCGCGATAGCCATGCGACGAGATCGATGGCAACGTCTCGTCATAGCCGCGCGCCAGCAGGCTACGTGCCTCGTCCAGCCAGCCGGCCGCGATCATCGCGTCTACGCGCAGATCGACCCGACGGTAGATCTCCGGGCGGGGCATCGAGAGCACCAGCCGGACGGCCGGCAGCGGCGTCCCCCGCACCTGCCCGACCTCCGAGAACGGCCGGCCGAGCGTGATCGTCACTTCCAGCGCCCGCACCATCCGCCGCACGTTGCGCCGCTCGATGCTGGCAGCGGAGGCCGGGTCGAGCGCCAGCAGGTGGGCGTAGAGCGCCTCCGGGCCGTGCTCGGCGGCCTCCCGTTCAAGCTCGGCGCGCAGTTCCGGGTTCGGCGGCACCTGCGGCGGCTCGATCCGGTCGACGACGGCCTGGATATAGTGCCACGAGCCGCCCACCACCCACGCGATCTTGCCCTTCGCGGCAAACTCCAGCAGCACCCGGTCGGCATCTTCGCGGTACTGGGTCACCGAGAAGGACGTGGCCGGATCCACGTAGTCGATCAGGTGATGCGGCGCGCGGGCCAGCTCCTCGGGCGTCGGCTTGGCGGTGCCGATGTCGAGGTACTTGTAGATCTGGCGCGAGTCGATGGACACGACCTCGCCGCCGAACCGCTCGACCAGCTGCACGGCCAGCGCGGTCTTGCCGGTCCCGGTCGGGCCGGTCAGCACGACGATCCTCGGGGCGGATTCGGGCGTCAACACATGAGTGCCTCGCGTCCAAAGAGGTGCTCACCACCCACCGGCTTGCACACGTCCAGCACGCACAGCGCAGCGGGGTGAGGTCCATCGGTTCGCTGGCACATGGCGCTGCTATACTCGCTCCCGTGTCTACGCTTGATGCGCGACTCGACGACCTGATTCGCCAGATCGACGGCTGGATGCGCCCCTACGTCGAGCAGACCGGTGGCCCGGCCGATCGGTTCTACCAGATGATGGCGTATCACCACGGCTGGGTGAACGCTGACGGCTCGCCGCTCAGCCCGCCAGCCCGCACCGGCAAGCGGATTCGCCCGATCCTCGCCATTCTGGCCTGCGAGGCGTACGGTGGCGAAGCCGAGGATGCGCGCGGACCGGCCGTCGCCATCGAGCTGATTCACAACTTCTCGCTGGTGCACGACGACATTCAGGACGTCAGCGACCAGCGCCACAACCGTGACACCATCTGGAAGCTGTGGGGGCCGGCCCAGGGCATCAATGTCGGGGACGCGCTCTTTGCGCTGGCCCAGGTGGCCCTGGTGGAAGGCACGGCGACGCACCCGCGCCTCGCGGACGGCGTGCTGCTGCTGAATCGCACCTGTGTGCGGCTGGTCGAGGGCCAGTACCTCGACCTCGCGATGGAGTCCGCCGCCGACGTCACCTACGACCAGTACGAGGCGATGATCTCCCGCAAGACGGCGGCGCTGCTCTCCTGCTCGGCGGCCCTCGGCGCGTGGGCCGCCGGCGCCCCGTCCGACGCGATCCAGCGGATCAGCGACTGCATCCGCGAACTGGGCATCGCCTTCCAGCTGCAGGACGATCTGCTCGGCGTCTGGGGCGATCCGAAGATCACGGGCAAGCCGGCCCGCGACGATGTTCGCAGCCGCAAGAAGGCGCTGCCGATGGTGCAGCTCGTTGCGACGGCCACTGGCTCGCTGCGCGCTGAGCTGCTCCAGATCCTGCATGCCGCCGAGACGCCAGACGAGCCGACGGTCGACCAACTGGTCGGCTGGATGGACGAGATGGGCGTGCACGCGCGGGTCACGCAGATGGTGCACGAGCGGTTCGACCGCGCCGAGCGGCTGCTGGGCGAGGCCGTGCCGGCCGGGCAGGACGGCCCGATGCGCGAGCTGTTCGCGAAGCTACGGGTGCGCGACTACTAGCGGGTCGGCGTCGCGAGGGCGGGCCTGCCGGGCACGGTAGCCGGCAAGCGAGCCTTCGAGCCGCACCAGCAACTCGCTGGTCACCAGGATGCTGTCCTCCTGCACGCGCAGGCGACCGTTCGGCATCCACTCCAGGCAGTTGGCCTCCAGCAGCTCGTCGAGCACTGGGGCCGTCGCCGCGCGCACGTCCACGCCGAGGCGCCGGCCCGTCTCATCGAGGTCGATCCCCTCGCGGAGCCGCAGCCCGACCGCCAGCGCATCGCCAAGCTGCGTCAGCGTGTCCGGCCGCTCGTCCTCGACGTGCTCGACGTTGCCCGCTGCCACCGACGCCATATACCGCTTCGGCGAGGGCGTGTTCTTGGTCCGGACGCCGTCAACCCAGCCAGCCGCCCCCGCCCCGACGCCGATGTACGGTTCATCACGCCAGTAGGTCAGGTTATGCCGACTCTCGCGGCCCGGCAGCGACCAGTTGGAGACCTCGTACTGGGCGAAGCCGGCCTCGGCCAATCGGCGGCCGGTGGCAAGGTACTGCTCCGCGATCTCGTCGTCAGGCGGCAGCAGCAGCGTGCCCCGCGCCACGTCGCGGCCCATCGGCACCCGCTCGTCAACCGTCAGGACGTAGCAGGAGAGGTGTTCCGGCCGCGGCTCCAGGGCCGCGTCGAGGGTCGCGAGCCATGTGTTGACCGTCATGCCCGCCAATCCGAGCATGAAGTCCAGGCTGAGGTTGTCGAAGCCGGCCGCACGGGCCGCCGCGACGGCCGCGCGAGCCTCATCAGCCGTGTGCCGCCGGCTGAGGGCCAGCAGCGTCGCGTCGTCCAGGCTCTGCACGCCGATGCTCAGGCGGTTGACGCCGACCTCACGGAACCCGCTCAGCCGCTCGACGGTACACTCGCCGGGATTGGCCTCCAGGGTGATCTCGCACGCGGGGGTCAGGTCGAACGTCTCGGCGGCGGCCGTCAGGATCGTGGCACACTGCTCGGGCATCATCAGGCTGGGCGTGCCGCCGCCGAAGAAGACCGAGTGGACGGGCCGTCGCCGCTGAGCGCGGATCTCCTGCGCCACGGCCAGGACGTAGCGCGGGATCGCGGAGAAGCCCGTCGCCTGCCGGTCGAAGTCGCAGTAGTTGCAGATCGAGACGCAGTACGGAAAATGGACGTACAGCCCGGCCGAGGCGTCGGGTGACAGGCGCTGGGATTCAGGGGCGGGTTCCTGGCTCACAGAGAGAGTGTGACACGCCGGAGCGGGACCGCGCCGAAACAGCCCGCCGGAGGCAGACGAACGGCGTCGTGGTCGCCGGCGTCATGATCGGGGATAGAGCGTCCTGGCAGCGGCCGGGTGTGGCACTCAGGTGTGCTTGCGAGGCTCAAGAGATCCGGTGGAATGGGGTGGAAGCGCGTGGCGACACTTCATCTGATGGTCGGTTTGCCGTGTAGCGGCAAGACCACGCTGGCTCGGCAGCTTGAGGCGAGATACTCCGCGCTTCGGCTGACTCCCGACGAATGGCACATCAGGCTTTTCGGGCATGACTACGGCGACGGCATGTCGGAGTCCGACGAAGCCGAGCATGACGCACGACATGATGCGGTGGAAGCGCTCATGTGGGACGTGGCAGCGCGAGTTCTGGTGCTCGGGGTGGATGTCATCCTGGATTTCGGATGCTGGGTCCGCAGTCAACGAGAGGAGTTCCGGTCCCGGGCCAGAGCGCTCGGGGTCGACTTCGAGCTGCACTTCGCCTCTGCCTCGGAGGACGAGTTGTTGGAACGACTCAGGTCGAGGAATGCGGCGGCTCCCGAGAGCACGTTCTCGATTCCCGAATCAAATCTCATGGAGTGGGTGCGGATCTTCGAGCCTCCATCAGCGGAGGAGCTTGACGTCTCGAAAGATCGCTAGCGCGGGCTGTGTCAGTCGGCGAAGTTCTGGGTGAACATCTTGCCGTGCATGCCGCCGTCCGCCACGCCGATGCCGATGCGCTTGTACCGACCGTTCAGGATGTTCGCGCGGTGGCCGGGGCTGTTCATCAGGCCGTCGTGGGCCACCTGGACCGTCGGCGCGAGCGCCAGGTTCTCCCCTGCTGCCCGGAAGCTGACCCCGCCGGCCCGCATCCGGTCGAAGGGCGATGAGCCGTCCGTGCCCACGTGCGCGAAGTAGCCCTGCTGAAACATCGTCACCGAGTAGCCCCGCGCGACCTCACGGATGGTCGGGTCCAGCACGACCGGTTCCAGCCCGTTCTCGGCGCGGGCGCGGTTGAGCAGCGCCAGCATCTGGGCCTCGGCGTCGGGGTCGATGCGCGGCTCGGCCACCTTGAACGAGAGCGACACCCGCTCGGATGACTCTGGCCGCACGGTCAGGATCGCGATGGACTCCTGCACGGCGTCCCCGACCACGCCGCCGAGCGCCCGCTGCACGTTCTCGGCCCGGGCCGCCAGCCGCGAGCCGAGCTGTGAGTCCCGCACGGCGTCGGTGATCGGGTCGGGCAGTGGCAGCGCCGAGACGATCGACAGCGTGAGCATGCCGACCAGGACACCGCGCATCAGCCCGGTGACGAGGCCGAGCGCCCGTCCGGCCGTCGAGCCGCCGATGTCCCGCACCGAGGACGCGGCGACCCGGCGGACGGTCAGGCCGTAGACGAAGCCGGTCACGGTCCAGACCAGCCCAAAGCCGAGCGGCTTGGCGAGACCGTACCCCAGCCCGAACTGCTCGACCAGCCAGCCAGACGCAGCAGGGTAGAGCAGCAGCGCGGCCAGCAACGCCACCAGCAGCCCTGCCAGCTCCACCAGCCCGTGCAGGAAGCCGAAGCGGACGTCCTCCAGCACGTAGACGCCGACCACAATCAGCACCAGCAGATCGACGAGGGTGGCAGCGTTTGCAGGCAGCGGCATACTGCCTGAGGATGCACGGATCGGGCCGCGCGCTGCCAGCGTTCTCGGATCAGGTTGCTCGGGCTGCCAGGAGGACATACTCCGTCGGCGGCTCGGGCGGCGCACAGGCAGCGGATATAATGCCGGCGTGCGAAGAACACATACATGCGGTCAGGTCAGCGCGGCCGACGTCGGTCGCCGGGTCCTTCTCCAGGGTTGGCTTCATCGGAGCCGCGATCATGGCGGGTTGATCTTCAGCGACCTGCGGGATCGGTCTGGCCTGGTGCAGCTCGTGTTCAACCCGGATCGTGCAGCCGAGGCGCACGCGCTCGCCAGCGAGTGCCGCGCCGAGTACGTCCTCGAGGTCGAAGGCGAGGTCAGCCGTCGTCCACCGGGCACGGAGAACCCGAGTCTGGCAACCGGCGAGATCGAGATCCTGGCCGACCGTCTGACGGTCCTCAATCCATCGCAGCCGCTGCCGTTCTCGGTGGCCGACGACAGCGATGTGGACGAGCAGGTTCGCCTTCGCTACCGCTACCTCGACCTCCGCCGTCCGAAGATGGCGCAGAACCTCGTGCTGCGGCACAAGGTCGTCAAGCACATCCGCGATTTCCTGGACGCTGAGGGCTTCCTCGAAGTCGAGACGCCGGTCCTGATGAAGAGTACGCCGGAAGGCGCGCGCGACTACCTCGTGCCGAGCCGCCTGCGGCCGGGCGAGTTCTACGCGCTGCCGCAGTCGCCCCAGCAGCTCAAGCAGCTGCTGATGGTCGCTGGCGTGGACCGCTACTTCCAGGTCGCCCGCTGTTTCCGCGACGAAGACCTTCGCGCCGATCGGCAGCCAGAGTTCACCCAGCTCGACCTGGAGATGAGCTTCGTCGATCAGGATGACATCCTCGACGTGATCGAGCGCTTGTTCACCAGCCTGACCGCGTCGCTGACCGATTTCACGGTCGACAAGCCGTTCACCCGTCTGACCTACCGGCAGGCGATGGACCGCTACGGCGACGACAAGCCCGATCTCCGCTTCGGCATGGAGATCGTCGATCTCTCGGACATCGCGCGGGGCAGCAGCTTCGGCGTGTTCCGGTCGGCGGTCGAGGGCGGGGGCGTGGTGCGCGCCATCGTCGCGCCGGGCGCGGCCGGCTTCAGCCGGCGGCAGCTTTCCGAGCTGGAGGAGATGGCGAAGTCGTTCGGCGCGGGCGGGCTGGCCTGGGCCGCCTTCAGCGCAGACGGGGTCCGCTCGTCGTTCGCCCGCAACCTGGGTGAGGGCGAGATCGACGCCATCCGGGCGGCTGGCAAGATCGGCGATGGCGACCTGCTCCTGGTGGTGGCCGGCGACTACGCGATGGCCTGCAACGTGCTCGGTCGGCTGCGCAACGAGCTTGGCGCGCGCCTCGGGCTGATCGACGAGTCGCGGATGGCCTACGGCTTTATCACCGAGTTCCCCTACTTCGAGGCGGACGACAACGGCGGCGTGACGTTCGTCCACCATCCGTTCACGATGCCCTGGGAAGAGGACATCCCCTTCATCGAGTCGGATCCGCTGCGGGTCCGCGCCAAGGCGTACGACCTGATCGCGAACGGCTTCGAGCTGGCGAGCGGCAGCATCCGGATCCACCGCCAGGACATCCAGCAGGCGGTCTTCCGGGCGCTCGGTCTCAACGCCGAGCAGATCGAGACGCGGTTCGGGCACATGCTCCGCGCGTTCGAGCTTGGCGCGCCGCCGCACGGCGGCATCGCGCCCGGTATCGACCGGCTGGTGATGCTGCTGGCCCGCGAGCGCAGCATCCGCGAGGTGATCGCCTTCCCGAAGAACCAGAGCGCCGCGGACCTGATGATGGGCGCGCCGTCGCCCGTCGAGGAGACGCAGCTTCGGGATCTCGGGCTGGCCCTGCGGCCTCAATCCGGCCGGTAGTACTCTGCCACGCCGAACGTGATGGGCGGGCACCGGGGAATGAGAGACACAGACAAGCCCCGCGTCAGTTGACGCGGGGCTTGTCGCGTTCCTGGAGTGTTGGCGAGCCGCGTCGGCCCGCCGGCTGGGGCTCTACTCGGACTCGCCCTCGGCCTCAGCGCCCTCTCCGATCTCGGCGGTGACGGGAGCCTCGGCGGCCTCCTCGACCTCGACGGTCGGGGCCATGATCTTGACGACGAGGTCGTCGCCGTCGGTGAGAATCGTGACGCCCTGCGGAGCGGTCAGGTCGCGAACGTAGATGCTGGCGTCGATCTCGGCCAGCCCGGTGATGTCCACCTCGATGGCCTCCGGCAGATCGGCCGGCAGGCACTCGACGTTGACCGTCGCGTGCGACTGGAGCGCCATGCCGCCCAGCGTCTTCACGGCCGGGGCCTCGCCCACCAGCCGCACCGGCACGTCGATACGCATCGTCTGGTTCATCGCCACGCGGACAAAGTCCACATGCAACAACTCACCCTTGTAGGGGTGGCGCTGCCAGTCCTTGACCAGGACGGTCGTCTTCTCGCTGCCCACAGACAGGGACACCAGATGGGTGCGGCCAGCCCGGCGGATCGTCTGCTCGACATCCTTGGCGCCGACCTGCACCGGGGTGGAAGCTGACTGACCGTAGACGTTTGCCGGGACCACACCCTGCCGGCGAAGGAAACGAACCTTCTTCCCGACGACGGAGCGCGGCTCGGCCCGTAGTTCGAAATTGCTCATGAGAAGCCTCCCGGCGCCGAGCGGCGCCAAGAGAGTGAGTATACTGGCGGTCTTGCACTTCGGCAAATCGAGTGGGACACGAGCGCGGCCCCAGCGACGTTCCATGGCGATTGCATGTTGATGTCGTCGTGCCGCCTCGTCGGGGCTTGAAAGCCCCGCCTACCATCCTGCAGTCGCTGCGCGACGCGCCAGTCGCTCCAGTGCCTGCCGTTCCCGACGGCCGTCGCGCAGCGACGGTGTGACTGTAGACGGGGGTTTCAACCCCCGACCGACCGTTCCATGATGCTTCGGGGGCACCAATGAACATGCAATCGCCCTGATGCTGCTACCAGCGCAATCGTATGTTGATGTCGTCGTGCCGCCGCGTCGGGGCTTGAAAGCCCCGCCTACCATCCTGCAGTCGCTGCGCGACGCTCCAGGCTCGCCAGCCCCGGCCGGGCCCGACGGCCGTCGCGCAGCGACGGCGTGACTGTAGGCGGGGACTTCAGT
>JADZEM010000069.1 GCA_020850535.1 Chloroflexota bacterium | reverse complement strand
TGGTGTACCCGAAGCATCATGGAACGGTCGGTCGGGGACTGAAGTCCCCGCCTACAGTCACACCGTCGCTGCGCGACGGACGCAGGGAACGGCTGGGGCTGGCGAGCTTGGAGCGTCGCGCAGCGACTGCAGGATGGTAGGCGGGGCTTTCAAGCCCCGACGCCGCCGCACGACGCGCTCAACATACGATTGCACTGGTAGCAGCATCAGGGCGATGGCATGTTCATTGGTGTACCCGAAGCATCATGGAACGGGCGGTCGGGGACTGAAGTCCCCGCCTACCGTCATTCAGTCGCTGCGCGACGGCCGTCGGGAACGGCAGGCACTGGTGCGACTGGCGCGTCGCGCAGCGACTGCAGGATGGTAGGCGGGGCTTTCAAGCCCCGACGAGGCGGCACGATGTGCGCAACACACGATTGCCCTGCCCCCTCGCTCAGGGCGATTGCATGTTCGTTGGTGTCCCCGAAGCATCATGGAACGGGCGGTCGGGGACTGAAGTCCCCGCCTACAGTCACGCCGTCGCTGCGCGACGGCCGTGGGGAACGGCAGGCACTGGTGCGACTGGAGCGTCGCGCAGCGACTGCAGGATCGTAGGCGGGGCTTTCAAGCCCCGACGCGGCGGCACGACGACATCAACATGCAATCGCCCTGGGGCACCTGAGCGGGGCCGGGCGATGCCCGGCCCCGACATGCTAGACTGGCCCACGCCATGCTCATCGAGCCTCGACGTTCCGCCGACCCTGCCATCCTCCCGCTTACCATCGGTGAGCCACGGGTGAGCGTCGCGCCGTATTTCAGCGCCCCGGACGACCTCGTCACCATCTACCACGCCGACAGCACGGACCTCTCGTTCCTGGAGGCTGGCTCGGTGCATCTGGTGGTGACCAGCCCGCCGTACAACCTGGGCAAAGATTACGGCACCGCCCGCGACAACGACACCTACGAGCGCTACCTGGACTGGATGGTCTCGTGGTGCCAGCAGCTATGGCGGGTGCTGGAGCCGGGCGGGCGGCTCTGCCTAAACATCCCGATCGATATCAACCTCTCGTTTGACTCGGGCGGCAAGCGGCGCACCCAGAAGCGGCCGGTCCTGGCGGACTTCACCCATCGTCTCGTCAACGAACAGGACTGGCTTTACAACACCACCATCCTCTGGCTGGAGAACAACATCTCTCGGCGCACGGCCTGGGGCTCCTGGCTGAAGGCATCCGATCCGTGGGTCAACACGGCGGCCGAGGCGATCCTGGTCCTCTCCAAGCAGCAGCGCAAGCGGGACGGTCGCGGCAAGACCTCGGACATCGAGCGCGCGGAGTTCATGGACTCCTCGCTCGGGATCTGGAAGTTCCGGGGCGAGAACTCGAAGAAGTGGGGCCACCCGGCGCCCTTCCCCGAGGAGCTGCCGCAGCGGCTGATCAAGCTGTTCAGCTTCAAGGAGGACGTGGTGCTGGACCCGTTCCTCGGGAGCGGCACGACCTGCCGGGTGGCGCAGACGCTGGGGCGGCGCTCGATTGGGATCGAGATCGACGAGCGGTTCTGCGAGGTGGCGGCCCGGCGCTGCCGCGACGGCCGCTAGCCTGGTGCTCCCGCCCGTCAGACGTGCGAGGCCACCGCGTCGGCCCAGGCCCGCCGGTCCACGTCCACGAGGCCCTGGTCCGTCAGCTTCAGGGCCGGGCTGACCGGCAGCGAGAGCGTCGAGACGCTCATGAACGCGTTGGCGTGGCGATACCCCCAGGCGTGGAGGGCCGCCCGCACCTCCTTCGCTGCTGTCACCACCTCGGCAATCGGGCGGTCGGACATCAGGCCGCCGACGGGCAGCCGCAGCAGCGCCGTCACCCGGCCGTTGTGCACCACCGCGATGCCGCCGCCGGCCTGAATGACGGTGTTGGCCGCCAGCGCCATCGCCTCGGTGCTGGTGCCGATAGCCGTCAGGTTGTGGCTGTCGTGCGAGTAGGTCGTGGCGACCGCGCCATCCCCCAGCGTGAAGCCGAGCAGGGGCGCGCAGGCCCGCGTCGCGCCGCGCCCGTGCCGCTCGACGATCGAGAGCAGGGTGGCCTGCCCCTCCCACTGCACCTCGCCCTCCTCGACGGGCAGCGTGATCCGGTCCGGGCGGGTGGCCGTGTCCACCGGGTTGGCGCGAATAGCGGTCAGGTCGATGTGCCCGGCCGGCACGTCCAGGCGCCAGCGGAAGTCGTCCGGCGTCACCCCACCGACCTTGACGGTGTCGCGGAACGGCAGCGCGGCATCTTGCGGCTCGGGCAGGACGGCCATGCCGTCGCGCGCCACCACCCGGCCGCCGGAGATGACCGCGGACGGAGCGAACTGGGCCAGATCGGGCAGCAGCACGAGGTCGGCCCGCTTGCCCGGCGAGACGATGCCCCGGTCGTAGAGACGCAGGCGCTGGGCCGGCGTCCAGGTCATCGCCCGCAGCGCTTCCAGCACCGGCATCCCGGCCTGCACGGCGCACCGCGCGACGTGGTCCAGGTGGCCCCGCTCCACGATAGCATCCGGGGCCACGTCGTCCGTCACGAGGCAGAGTGGCGGCTGGATCGGCAGCGCCGCCAGCTGCTCGAACAGCTCCGGGCGGACGCTCTTCTCCTGGATCATCACCAGCATCCCCATCCGCGCCTTCTCGATGTGGATCTCGACGGGGTTCTTGGTGTGGTCGGAGTCGATGCCCTCCGCGAGGTAGCGGCTGAGATCGACGCCGCTCAGGTTGGTGCAGTGGCCGTCGATCAGCTTGCCCTTGTCGCGGGCCGCCTTGACGATGCCGCGCATGCGCTCGTCGCCGCGCACCACGGCGCGGTAGTCCATGACCTCGCCCAGCCCGATGACGCCCGGCCAGTCCAGCATCTCGGAGATGTCCTCGGCGGATAGCTCCGCACCGGCCGTCTCGAAGCCGAGCAGGGCCGGCACGCAGGACGGCACGCCGTAGAGGATGGTCTGGCCGGTCCCGTGGCCGGCCTCGATCATCCAGCGGAGGCCGGGCGCGCCGGCCACGTTGACGATCTCGTGGGGGTCGGCCAGCACCGTGGTGGTGCCGCGCGGCAGCGTGAGCCACGCGAAGGCGGCCGGCGTGACAAAGGTGCTCTCGACGTGGATGTGGGCGTCGATGAAGCCCGGCGCGATGGTCTGGCCGGCGGCGTCGAGCACGTCGGCGGCCAGGCCGGCATCGACGCTGCCGGGCGGCAGCACGCCCGCGATATCCTCGCCGCGAAGCACGACGTCGGCAGGAAAGACCTCGCCGGTGAAGACTGAGACGACGCTGCCGCCTCGGATGAGCAGATCGTAGGTGGCGGGCGTGGCTGACGCGGAGGCGGCGGGCTGATCGGTCATCGGCGGCGTCCTCGCCGGTCCCAAGGGGCCGGCCGTATAAGCGTTGGGGGCATGGTACGATCTTCAGACAGGGACGCGCGCACCAGGAGCCTCACCATGACTGACGTCCTGCAGCCATCAGCCACAGACGAGATCACCAGCACCAGCAGCCCCGGCATGCCCGACAGCGCCGGCGTCTCAGCCGCCGCAGACTGGCCCGGAGGCATCCCCAGGCACATGACGCTCGAAGAGTTCCTGACCTGGGACCATGAGGGTCTGCGTGCGGAGTGGGTTGACGGTGACGTGGTAGTGATGTCGCCTGCACAGGCGGTGCACCAGCGGATTATCTTTTTCCTCGCGCGGATGATCGCCGAATACTGCGAGCAGCACGACCTCGGGGAAGTGTTCATTGCCGGTATGCGACTCCTGCTGGCATCTCGACCAAGCGGACGCGATCCAGACATCATGTTCCTGACGACGGCACATCTGGACCGCGTGGATGGAGCGTTCGTCCACGGTCCTGCGGACCTCGTCATCGAGGTTGTCTCACCCGAGAGTGAGGAGCGAGACCGGGCCACAAAGTTCCTGGAGTACGAGGCGGCGGGCATCCCTGAATACTGGCTTGTGGATCCGCTGCGCCAGGACGTGATCTTTCATGAGCTTGGGGCGGATGGACACTACCACCCCGGCACGATCTCAGCCGATGGCATCTACACGTCACAAGCACTGGAGGGCTTCCGCCTGAAGGTCGACTGGCTCTGGCGAGAGCCGCTGCCGACGCCGAGCGCCGCGCGAGTCGAGCTGCCTCGTTAGCATCTGCCCGCCCTGCGACCCCCAGGGCGATTGCGTGTTCGTTGGTGTACCTGAAGCATCATGGAGCGGGCGGTCGGGGACTGAAGTCCCCGCCTACAGTCACACCGTCGCTGCGCGACGGCCGTGGGGAACGGCAGGCACTGGTGCGACTGGCGCGTCGCGCAGCGACTGCAGGATGGTAGGCGGGGCTTTC